>JBGTDE010000322.1:0-5620 GCA_041748475.1 Rubrobacteraceae bacterium
GCGGTTTATAGAAGCCGTGACAGGATCTTCGGGGGCCAGAGCGCCTTGTTCCATTTTGGTTCGTAGCACTTGGTAGTCTCCGGCTGGCGTAGAGTCCAGAACATCAGCCTGGCCGGACTCCGAGGTGATCCAACCCTCGTCCGCCACCTGTCCGCCACCCGTTGCATAGAACGGATTCTCAGCCAAGACGACGTAGAACTCATCCTCGGAACCTGGAACGGCCTTGACGGCCACAACGCGGGTATCGACTTGCTCCCGCTCGAAACCGACGAATCGGCTTTTTATGTCTTCGTCCCGAAACGCGGCCACTACACGATCATGGCCTCCAGCGGCACTCCTCGCACGCTCCTGTTGTACGTGCATCGCGCTCTCGAAAGCGGCCTCGCCCAGAGGTATTCCTCTCTCGGCTAGAACCTCTCGCGTGACCTCGACCGGAAAACCATAAGTATCGTGCAACGTAAACGCGACATCGCCCGGAAAATGTCCGCCAGAGAGCTTGGATATCTCCATTTCGAGAAGTCCCATCCCGGAGTCGTAGATCTCTATAAACCGGGCTGCTTCATCGGTTACAACCCGCCGAATATCCTCGCGAGCGGTCGAGAGTTCTTCGTAGGCCTCACCCATAGACTCAACGACGACATCGGCGAGATCCGCGATGTCGACGGCGCTCATCGAGAGTTGGCCGTAAGCCTGACGGGCGGCTCGCCGAACGATGCGGCGCAAGACGTACTCCCGACGCTGGTTACCCGGACGCACGCCGTCGGCGATAAGAAACGCCATCGCACGGGAGTGGTCCGCGAGTATGTACAACGCCCGGTCGGTTTCGGGCGAGTCGCCGAGCTTCTTGCCGCTACGCTCGATCAGGCGTGCGAAGATGGGCGCGTAAAGATCGGTCTCGTAGACCGAACGGACTTCCTGGCAAACAGCCACGGTTCGCTCTAGGCCCATTCCGGTGTCGATGCCGGGCTTGGCGAGCGGCGTGAGTGTTCCGTCCTTGCGCTGTTCGTACTGGTTGAAAACGAGGTTCCATATTTCTAGGAAGCGTGGGTCGCCCTCGTCGCCACCGGGCCCGTACTTTGGGTCGGCCTGTGGGTTCCCGTGGGATAACTCCTCGCCGTAGTCGTAGTAGACCTCCGAGCATGGTCCGCACGGGCCGGAATCTCCCGGTGGTCCCCACCAGTTCTCGCTCTTTGGAAGACCGAATATGCGGTCTTCCGGCACGCCGACGTTCATCCACAGGTCGCGGGCTTCGGTGTCTTCGGGAGCGTTCTCATCGCCCTCGAAGATTGTGATCCAGAGTCGCGTGGGGTCCAGCGCCAACTCCCGCGTCAGAAACTCCCAAGCCATCTTGATGGCTTCTTTCTTGAAGTAGTCGCCAAAGGAGAAGTTGCCGAGCATCTCGAAGAACGTGAGATGCGTTGCGTCTCCAACTTCTTCGAGGTCAGAGGCCCGAAAGCACTTCTGGGAGCTTGTAGCTCGCGGTGTCGGGGGCCTCTCCTGGCCGGTGAAGTAGTTTATGAACTGCTGCATACCAGCGGTCGTCAGTAGGACGGTCGGATCGTTGTGCGGTACGAGTGATGAACTTGGATAGCGTCGGTGATCTCGCCCGGCAAAGTATTCGAGGAATTTCTCGCGAATTTCGTCACTAGTCATGAATGGGTATTGTACTTTTATCGCAGGAGTTTGCTAGGGGCTGTGTTCGATCTTGGTCAACTCGCGTTTCAGATCGTCGAGCGCCCGGCGTAACAGACGGCTCACGTGCATCTGGCTAACCCCGATCTCATCGGCGATCTCAGTCTGCGTCTTGCCTTGATTGAAACGTAGCTCAATGATCTCACGCTGCTGATCCTTGAGGCTGGTCATCGCGCCGCGAAGCAGAATGCCGTCTTCGAGTCCCTCCATGATAGCCCGCTCATCGGCCTGCAAATCAATGATAGTGTCGCCGTCGGAGTCATCCTGGTTCACTGGCGCGTCGAGGCTAGACGTGTTGTAGGCCCGTCCCAGCGTTAGAGCTTCCGCGACGCTCTCCGGGTCAGAGTCGAGGGTGTCCGCCACTTTTTCGATGGAAGGTGAGCGACCACTTCTGATGGTCTCTTCCCGGATGACATCCTTTGCCGCCGCCCGAAGCTCTTGGAGGCCGCGTGGCACGCGCATGGCCCAACCCTTGTCGCGGAAATAGCGTTTGATCTCCCCGAGGATGTTGGGTGTGGCGTAGGTCGAGAACTCTATGTTGCGGTCGACATCGAAACGGTCAACGGCTTTTATCAGGCCGATTGAGGCAACCTGGATCAAGTCTTCAATAGGCTCCCCACGTCCGGCGAACTTACGCGCCAGAAACTCGACGAGCGGCAATTGCTCCTGAATGACCTGTTCCCGCGCCTGCTGATCACCCTTGATGTGATACCGCCTCAAGAGTCTTTTGGTTCGGGCCTTATCCGGTCGCCGATACCTTCGGGTCAAGAGATCAACTCCACCACCGAACGCCACTCTGAAGACGCTCCTTCTACCTCGACTACGACACTATTATCACCCAAAGAGAACCGATACCGGGTATTGGATTCACCGGAATGGAAACGCTCCAGAGACTCCACAGCATCATCGAGATCCCCTACGCCAACCTTCGCCCTAACCGCCATACCAGCCAGAACGAGTCCCACGCAAGGCCGGAAGTCAGTGGCCGGAGGAACTGTCAGGTAAGCGTACTCCTCGCTAACTTGGGTCACGCGGAATGTCTTCCCTATCCAACACGACAGTCTCGTCGATATCGGGGACGGGCTCGGAGACTGACGGTACATCCGTCAGCTCGTCCACACTATTCGGATGGAGACTGCGGGCGGTGGCATCTCCTCCGCCGTGGTCCTCCAGATCGCGCAGTATCTCTTCGCGGCGGGTGCTCGATGCTTCGCGTCCCGCGCTGACCGCGCTCTGGAAACGTTCCTTGACGCGAACGGGGAAGTCTCGGGCCGCTTTCGGGAGATTCTTTCGGGCTTCCTCGTTTGTCGCGTAGATAGTCCCGGCTACACCGATTATTGCGCCGGTTACGATCCGGCCCCACCCGGCCACTAGACTTCATCCTTTGGAACGGTCTTTTTCTTTTCGCCGCCGATGAACGTGCTGATACCCCGCGAGAGGCCCGCAGTCGCCGAAGAGACTTTGATGACCCCGCTACGTACGCCTTGAGTTATGACGGTGGTCGTCTGGTCCAACTCCCCAGTTATCCCCGTAACGTCCCCAACCGCCGTATCGAGCTGCGAGAGCTGGCTGTTGATATTGTCAACCGTAATGTGGGTCTTGCCGAGCAGCGGAACCACCTCACCCGAAACTTCCTTGATGGTCTCCTCGGTGGTCGAGAAGATGCTCGCAAGCCTCAAGAACATCCAAGCCAGCACGAAGAACGCGACGGCTATCCCGAGAAAAAGAATCCCCGTCATCAAACTTACGAAAGTATCCAAATCTCTCCATACCTCCAGGCTCGCCTGCGCCGCACCGGCATTATACTCCGATCCCGAAACACAACTCAGCCGTCACGAACTCTTCCCGACGACCACTCCACCACCAACGACCCGCGTCCCATCCTGCGTGTAAAAAACCGCCGACTGACCCGAGGCAACACCCATCGCGGGCTCTTCCAGATGGGCCAACCACTCGCCATCGTTGTCACGGGATATTTCACATGCACCGGGCGAACTGTTGTAGCGCACCTGGACGGAACTGGCTTCCGAGGGATCCAGAAACCAGTTCATCCCTCCGACGCGAACCTCTCGCACCTCCAGATCCTTGCGCCGCCCAACCACGACCTGCTGGCTCTCGGGCCGCACCTCCGTGACATACAACGGGGTCGGAGCGGATACTCCGATCCCCCGCCGCTGCCCCACAGTAAAGTCCACGACTCCTGCGTGCTTACCGAGCACCCGACCACCCGTATCGACGACTTCGCCCGGTTCGGGCGTCACGCTCTTCCTAACGAACTGGCGATAGTTGCCATCCGGGATAAAGCAAATATCCTGGCTCTCGGGCGTGTTCGCGACCGCGAGACCTTCCGACTCCGCGATGCTCCGTACCTCGGACTTCTGATAGTCGCCGAGCGGAAAGATAGCGCGAGCCAACAGCTTCTGAGGCACCGGCCAGAGAACATAGGTCTGATCCTTGCTCGCATCCACAGGCCTCGCTAGAGTTGGCCCCTCGCCAACCCGAGCATAATGTCCAGTCGCAACGTGCTCGAACCCGAGCCGATCCGCCAGAAAAGCCGCCGCCTGAAATTTGACATGCGCGTTGCAAGACACACAAGGATTAGGCGTGCGGCCCTCAGCGTAAGACCCAACGAAGTCGCTCATCACCCGCTGCTGAAACAAGTCTTTCAGGTTAAGCGTGAAATGGGGCAATCCCAGCCGATGAGCCGTATCCCTGGCAAAGAGAACCGTATCCGGGGAACAGCACGAACGACTCCCCGGCTCACCGTCGTGCAGCCTGAAGGTCACGCACGCAACCTCGTACCCAGCCTCCTTCATGAGCAAGGCCGTAACAGCCGAATCCACCCCGCCGCTAGTTGCGACGACAACGCTCTTACCCATCGTGGACCTCGCTCTCGTAACCGGCTAATAGTACGCTGGACTCATGGTTCCAGTGATCCTCGAACGCCTTATGGAGCGCGTCCAAAACCAGGATTAGGGCGTGATCCTTGCCCTCCGGCAGCGGGCCGCCCAAACTATCCTGAAGATCATTGCGGGAGACTCTCGCCGCCTGCAGAAGATGCTCTCCATCCACAAGCTGCGTAAGGGCCGAACCAGCAGCGATACACGCGGCGCATCCATAGACCTGGTATCGGACCTTCTCGACGGTGTTCTCGCTAATATCCACGTCGAAGCGGGCTATATCACCGCAAGCGGCATCGCCGGATTCGCCGGAGCCGGATGGATCCACGATCTCCCCTACGTTGCGGGGACTTACAAGATGTTCCATAACCTGTGTTCTATACGCCATGATCTCCTTCTCGACTCTCAGCCCTCAAATAGAGGATTTACGTACTCTGTAGTGGCGACAACTTACGAAGCTGTTCGACAACGCGGGCAAAAACCTCCAAGAAACCCTCGATCTCAGCCCGAGTATTCCCTTTGCCAATCGTCACCCGAACCGCCGAAAACGCCTCTCGCTCACTCTGCCCCATTGCCAACAACACACGAGACGCCTTATGACCGCCCGACGAGCACGCCGAGCCGCTACCGATAGCGTAGCCCATCGCATCGCACAACAACACGATCCCTTCGGCCTCGATCCCCTCGACACTGAAGTGAGCATTGTTCGACAACCGTTTCTCGGGATGTCCATTGAGCGAGACCCCTGGAATATCAGTCACCTCCTGGATAAGAAAGTCCCTCAACTCCATTTCGTGCCGGGATCTCTCCTCGATTTCCTCGCCAGCGAGCCGGGCTGCTATCCCGAAACCCGCTATACCAGCGACGTTCTGAGTGCCACTCCGCAGACCGCTCTCCTGACCGCCGCCAACCTGCAACGGCGAGACCCGCACGCCATCCCGCACGTACAGAGCCCCCACTCCCTGTGGCCCATACAGTTTGTGGGACGAGAGAGCTAACGTCGACACCGGAACTTCGTCAACTTTCAG
>JBGTDE010000323.1:0-1754 GCA_041748475.1 Rubrobacteraceae bacterium
GGAGCGCCAGGAGTTGGCGCGATGGATGTGGCCGCCGCCTGCGCCGGTTACACCTACGCCGCCTCGGTCGCAAGCTCCATGCTCACTAGTGGCATCGCCAACCGAGTTCTGCTCATAGGTGCTGATGCCATGACCGAGATAGTCGACCCGAATGAACGCTCCACCGCCGTCCTCTTCGCTGACGGAGCGGGCGCTGTAGTCCTAGAACGGGGCGATGGGGAATCAGGGTTCGTGGATCATCTCCTCGGAGCGGACGGACGTATGGCTCCTTACGGACGCGCTGGACATCCCTCTGAAGACCACAAACTAAGCCAAAACGGTCGCGAAGTCTTCAAATTCGCGGTCAAAGTGCTGCCCGAAATGGTCGAGAAACTCGTCGCAAGAAACGGCATCAGCCTCGACGAAGTCCAGTACATCATCCCACACCAAGCAAATGCACGCATAATACAAGCAGCGGCGAGGAAATTGGCGGTGCCGGACGGATGCATCGTGACGAACGTTGGGCGGTTTGGGAATACGTCGGCCGCTAGCATCCCGATCTCCTACCCGGATATTTACGATGATTTCGAGCCGGGTCGGTATGTGATCACGGTTGGGTTCGGGTTTGGATTGACGTGGGCTGCGAACTTGTACAGGATCTAGGGGAGGCGTCAACGTGGAGATCAGGCGAGCGATTGTATTCCCCGGCCAGGGAAGCGTCGGAGGGGAAGTATCGGGGGATGTAGCGGAGGCCGTGAGCCGTCAGATCAGGGACGGGGAGACACCGTACCAACTCTCAGTGTTCTCCAGCTCCGTGAGTTTGTTGAACGAATTACGCGAGGCTGGTGTAGCCCCGGATGTCGTTGCGGGTCATTCACTTGGGGAATACGCGGCTGCGTATGCGGCGGGGAGTCTTGGTCTCGGGGATGTCGTATGGCTTGTGGCGGAGCGGGATCGCCTGATGAACGAAGCGTCCGTGCGGAACAAAGGTGGGATGATAGCCCTGATCGGGGCCGACCCGAGAGAAATATCCGTGGCAGTCGGCGAGTTCCCCGAGGAAAAAGGCATAGTAGTACCGGCGAACTTCAACACGCCGCGACAAACCGTGATCTCCGGTGAGGTAGAAGCTATGGAGACCATTGCCGAGCAGGTCGGGGGGCGAAAGGTGAAGTTGGAGGTTGCAGGCGCGTTCCATTCTCCACTGATGTTGGAGGCATCGTTGGCCCTTGAAGAATTGTTGAACGAAGTCGAGGTTCGAGACCCCGAGGTTCCTATGATCTCGGCGACTGACGGCGCGGTGTTGGCGAAGGCCGACGACGTTCGGCTCGCTTTGCGGGAGCAGATGCTCTCGCCGGTGCGGTGGGTAGCCGTAGTGGAGCGGTTCCTGGATCTCGGTGTAGAGGAAATCGTCGAGGCCGGGGCCGACGGAACGCTCACGAGGATGTTGCGGGACTTCAAGGAGAAAAGTCTTACCGGACGGACAGCGAAAGAGGTGATCGGTTGAAACTGCCACTCGGAGCCGTCGAGATACGAGAATTGATCCCGCACCGCTATCCGTTCTTACTCGTGGACAAGGTCGATGAGTTGGAGCCCGGCGTTCGAGCCGTTGGGATAAAAAACGTCACCCAGAACGAGCCGTTCTTCGAGGGGCATTTTCCAGAATATCCCGTGATGCCGGGGGTTTTGATCGTCGAGGCGATGGCCCAGGTTGGGGCGGTGGGTGTGATGGCTGTCGAAGAGTATCAGCAGAAGCTAGCGCTCTTCGCCGGGATAGA
>JBGTDE010000324.1:0-2989 GCA_041748475.1 Rubrobacteraceae bacterium
CCTGAAGAACGACACAGCCCAGGTGAAGAAGCTCGTCAGATATTTCGACTTCGCCGTGGTCGAAGAGTGCTTCGCCTACAACGAGTGCGGCAGATACTCGCCCTTCGTGAAAGCCAACAAAGCCGTCTTCGTCACTGAGTACAAGACGAGAAATGTAGCCGCCAAGTGCAAGTCGGCTCGAAACATGGACTTTAGTTTGATCTTCAAGAAGATGAACCTCAGCGCCTGGCGTCGCGCCTGCTAAGGATCCACCCAATGCACTCTCGGTATCCGCGAAAGGTCGAATTTATTCACCTTTTCGCGTCCCAGGGTCTCAAGGTGTTCTAAACAACTCTGACTCTCTTCTACGAGCCGCGATACGTCGATGCTCAGAGTTTCAGGCTCGAAATCCCGCAGACGCTCGATGCCGTTTCTCAGCAAGCCGGTCGCGCCGCGCCAGTTGCCGTTCTTCAGGTGGTAGAAGCCGACCCCGACTTGCAGGATGCCCTGGTACAGAAAACGTACCTGGCGCGACTCTTCACGCCAGGCATCTTCGAGGTACTCGTGGCACTCAAAGAATTCGCCCCGGTTGAATTCCTCGATGCCTTTTAGGACGAGGTCCGGGATGGGCTCCAGCTCACGCTCCCTATCCGCAACCGCAACCTCCGCCACAGCAGCCTCCGGTGGCGTTTCCGCTAGCGATGCGGGCATCCATCATGGGGTTGCTGCTCATGGCCGAATCACCAGGAGTAACCATCGCAAAGTTCGAGATCAAACGCCGAGACTCAACCGACCCACACTCAGGACACTCCGCAGGCTCGTCCGAAGCACTCATCGACCGCATCTTCTCGAACCGCTCGTCGCAGTCAGCGCACTTGTACTCGTAGAGAGCCACGTCTACCACCTCTCACTAGAAATCTATCTCGTGACGCACATTGTACAACCACCACCGATCCCGTGCGTTGAACAACACCGCCCAAGCGCGTAAACTCAAGTATCTCGAATGGGGCCGTAGCTCAGCCGGGAGAGCGCCGCCCTTGCACGGCGGAGGTCAGGGGTTCGATCCCCCTCGGCTCCACTCTAATAAGTCCGCGTTTTGCAGGTAAAACGTAGCCGAAAAACGCATCGAACACATGTGGAAATGATTCACTGCAGCCGTGCGGCGACTCCGTGGAGCTTTAAGCTATTGAGCCCGGTCGTCGTTGTGGATCAGCCATCCGTCCTGGCGTTCTTTGAGCCACGTCGTGCGTAACCTGTTGGCGGCGGCCCGGGCGGGTCGGTCCTCTTGGGTGAGGTTTTCGAGATGTTTGTAGGATACTTTGCCGCCGCTCATAAGAGCTACCAGACCCTCTTCGGCCTGCCGACGGTCCTCGGAGGCTAAATCTCGTAGTTGTGTCGGTAGTTCGCCCGACGGTCCTCCGAGGAGATCCGTTAACTGACCCTCTTTGCGAAGTTCTAGCTCTAGCCGCTCCGACTGCATAAACTGCGTCCACGAGAGAAGTTCCGCCTCCTGCTTCGCGACCCGGCTACGCTCCCGCGCCTGCTCCTTGGCGTACTCTTCTTCGCCCGATGAATCCTCTTGTATCTGTTCCTCGTTCATTTTAGGAGCCTTCCTAGAAAACCCTCGCGGGATCGTGACCTATGGGAACTTTCATTCATGCTAGTTGTTTCTCCTAGTCCTTAACGGACCTTGTATCCACGCAGAAGTACTGAATATTTATTGTACCATGCATTACTAGTATCCAAGTCTTACCTCATGTTGGCTCCGATTGTGGTCGGTGGCAAGTGTGCGTGTATGTGTGTCGTCATCGGCTAGAATATCGAAGTTCGGGTCCGCCAGTCTTTCGGGAAGGTTGATGTCACATAGCGTCTGAGGAACAACGGAATGGTTTGGATTTTGACTTGAGTGCTTTCGATCTTGACGGGACGATCCTGGACCGGGAACTCAGCATCTCGGATCGCACATTCGCCGCTCTGGAACGACTGCGCGAGTATGGGCTGCGCACGGTAGTCGCCACCGGTAGGCGCTACGAATCCGCCCGGGAGCAAGCCGCGAAGCTGGGTTTCTCTGGGGAGGATCCAATCGTGTGTTACGGTGGTTCGATGGTGCGTCGCATGAACGGCGAGACCTTGCTCCACCACACGATGGACAATGAGTTAGCCGTCGAAGCTCTACAGTGGGCCGAGAACCGAGGACTCGCTGTCCGCATCTTTTTGGACAACGCCATAGTGGTCGCGGCGGGGACACCAGAAGCCTTCGGGCACGTTCGTATGTCCGGCGAGCCGGAGGTTTTAACCGTTGATTCTCCGGTCGATTGGTTGAGGGAGCGTGGGGCGGATTTAGAGGAGCCGACAAAAGTAGTTATAGTGGATGGCCCCGAGCAGATCGACGGTTGGTTGGAGGAAGCGCAGGCGGCCTTTGAGGGGCGGCTTTTTGTCACGCGCAGTTTGCCGCACTATGTCGAGATCAGCACTCCACAAGGTACGAAGTCCAACGCGCTCGAATTTTTGTGCGGAGAGTGGGGGATAGAGCCTTCGCGTGTCCTGGCTTTTGGGGATGCGGACAACGATATAGACATGCTTCGTTTCGTTGGTCATGGTGTCGCGGTCGGTGGTATGAACGACGAAGTTCGGGCTGCGGCGGACGCTGTTACGTCATCGGTTGATGATGATGGAGTCGCGTTGTACGTCGAGAAGATCTTGGGGGATTTGTAAGTGCCGGAGTTGCCGGAGGTCACGGTGATCTCCTCGGATATAGCGTCCCTGGCGAAGGGTCGAAAAGTGATGCGGGCCGCCGTATTTCGCCCGGACGTTACCAACGTGCCGATGGAGAATTTCACGAGTCGGCTGGTGGGGCGCACGTTGCAGGGGACTTCGCGGCGAGGCAAGATCATCGTCCTGGACTTCGGTGATGTCGTCGGTGTCGTACACCTGGTGATCTCCGGTCGCGTCTTACGCCTCGATGAGTGGACCCCACCCGACCGCATGAACACAGCAGTCCTGGAGTTCG
>JBGTDE010000325.1:0-5521 GCA_041748475.1 Rubrobacteraceae bacterium
CGGCAGGTACTCACGAACTTACTCGGCAACGCCATAAAGTTCACCGAGGAGGGTGAGATCTTATTGAAGGCGGAGCTCTGCGAGGAGACGGAGAACGAAGTCCTGGTCTTGTTCGAGATCCGGGACACCGGCATCGGCCTGGACGAGGAGCAGATGGAGCACCTGTTCGAGTCTTTCGTGCAGGCGGATACCTCGACGACTCGCCGCTACGGTGGCACGGGCCTCGGTCTCGCCATCAGCGAGCGGCTGGCGAAGCTCATGGGTGGTGGTATTCGGGTGGAGAGCGAGCCGGGCGAGGGCAGCACTTTCTATTTTGCCGCTCGCTTCGGGAAGCACTCCTCCGAAGTGTCGCTCGGTTCGCGCCCCCGCGCCAACCTGCGCGGCTTGAAAGCCTTGATCGTGGACGACAACGTGACCAACCGCACTGTCTTGCGCCAGCAGATCACACAGTGGGGCATGGGGGTGGACGAAGCTAAGGGAGGTGCCGAGGCGTTGGAGAAGCTCCGCTCGGCCGCCGAACGCGACGAACCCTACGATATAGCCCTTCTGGATATGCAGATGCCCCAGATGGATGGCCTGGGATTGGCCCGGTCCATCAAGCGGGAACGCGACATCTCCGCAGCTCGCCTCGTGCTCGTTACCTCCATGGGTGAGCGCGGCGACGGCGAAGAGGCCCGAAAGGCCGGCATCGAAGCTTACCTGACAAAACCCGTCCGTCAGGCCCAACACTACGACATACTCTCCATGGTGATGGGCTCGGCCGAGGAAAAAGTCAGCCTCCAGAACGAGCGCACATTGGTGACCGCCCACACTCTCAAAGAGGCGGAGGCCCAGTCCCGAGTCCGGCTTCTGCTAGTTGAGGACAACGAAGTCAACCAGAGAGTCGCCGCGAAAACGCTTGAGAAACTCGGCTACCGGGTGGATATATCCGACGACGGTGAGGAAGCGGTGGAGGCCGTCTCGCGTACCGACTACGCGGCGGTCGTGATGGACATACAGATGCCCAAGATGGACGGCTACGAGGCGACCGCCGAGATCCGTCGCCGCGAAAGCGCCGCAGGCGACGAACGCATCCCCATCATCGCCATGACCGCGAACGCTCTGTACGGAGATCGGGAGAAGGCGCTCGAAGCCGGCATGGACGACTACATCGCCAAACCCGTCAGGGCCAACGAACTCGAAGAGGTGCTGCGGCGCTGGGTCTCCGTCGTAGAGCCTGCTGTTGAAGAAGGTGCTCGGGCTGATGGCGAGAACAACCGGAGCGCCGTTCTGGACCCCGAAGTACTGAGAAGCCTCGAAGACCTTGAAGGAGACGGAGAGCGGGGCCTGCTGGCCGAGCTCGCCGGGATGTTCCTCGAAGATGCGGATCTCCGCATGACAATCATGCGTAAAGCCGTCGCAGAGAACGACACTAATACTGTACGGGAGGCGGCGCACGCGCTGAAAGGCAGCAGCTCAAACCTCGGGGCCTGGCGGATACAGGACGCCTGCGCCCGCCTGCAAGAGATCTCCGAGTTGGGGGAGCTACGCCACGCACCGGTGCTTCTGGAGCGCCTGGAAGAAGAACTCGAACGTGCACGCCCGGAGTTTGTTGCTTTGGAGGGAAGATCTTAGCGTAGGAGGAATCCTCGACTCGTGGAGCGTGCGAGACTCTGACGGGTTACTCTGGAACTTACTTGGATCCCGGTTAGATCTTTTGAGCTTCGCTGGTGTTGGAGGAGGGCTTTTCAGGGCTCGTTGGCAGGAGAGACGATATCAAGAGTAGCGTGACGCCCGCTACTATGGCGGCGTCGGCGGCGTTGAAGATGTACCAGAAAGAGAAGTGAACGTAGTCGGTGACTTCGCCGCTCACTAATCGGTCCAGAAGGTTGCCAGCCGCGCCGCCGAGGATCAGGCCGCACGCCCATGAGGTAAGCCTGGAGGGTTCGCCGGTCAAGAGCATCGAGAGGACCACGATCACGGCTACCGCGCTGCCGATCAACAACAGCGTCTGGCTGCCGCCGAGGATGCCAAACGCGCCGCCGTCGTTCTTTATGTGAGTAAGACTGAGGAAGTCTGGTATCAGTGGGATGCTCTGCCCAACGCGCATCGAGCCCTCGACCACGGACTTTATCCCCTGGTCTACGGCAAACACCGCGACGGCTATGCCGAGCGCCAGCAACGTGCTCACGCCACGCCTCAACATCGACCTGAATTCACGGGGTTTGAAAGTCTAGTTTCCATAAGCCGAATGATCCTAGCATAGGACTCTCGCGGGATGGTCCTGGAGGCGGACGCGCTTTCGGTCCAGCGACCGATGGCAAGGAGACTTGTCGCGCATATATTTCGAGCATACAGCAACCGAGCGAGAGGAGCGGTAATGGAAGCGAAGGAACAGAACTACGGAACAGTCGGAGGGCCTGAAAGCCCAGTGGGGGCTATGGCGACGCAGGAGGAGCGTACTTGGTCGGTACTCTCCCACCTGAGCGTTTTCTTGAACATGTTTACGGTAGTGTTGGGGCCGGTTGCCGCCCTGATCGTGTGGCTGGTCTACAAGGATCGCTCGGAGATAGTGGCGTTTCAGTCGCTGCAGGCGATGTGGTATCAGGTGGCGTGGCTCGTCATCCTGGGGAGTGGCTGGGCGGTTACCGGGCTGCTGACGTTTATCCTGATCGGCTTTCTGCTCGTGCCAGTGATGGCTCTGGCAACGCTGGTGCCATTTATACACGGCGCTTACGCAGCCTACCGAATCGGCCGCGACGGCGAGTATCGGTACCCGATCATCGCGGACATGATCGACGGTCGTTAAAGAATCAGCCCCCTACCCTGAGTCCCGGTCCACAAGGCCGGGACTTTCTCGTGAGTAGATAGAACGATTAGAATAGTTGAAGACATCCTTAGAAAGCAGGACTCGACGTGCTGAGTTATCCGCTAGAGATCGGTTTCAAGATCGTCACCATCGGGACGCGCATCCGGGTGACGGATGCGACTGGACAGCAGATCGCCTACGTCCGCAAAAAGAAGTTCAAGCTCAAGGAAGATGTGATGGTCTATGAGAACGAGGACCAGAATAGATTGCGTCTGCGCTTGAAGGCTGACAGGGTCATAGACTTCTCCGCCAAATACGTCGTTACTGGACCCAACGGCGAGTCCATTGGAGCCGTAGGTCGGCAGGGGATGCGTTCGCTGTGGAAGAGCGCGTATTCCCTGGTGGATGCGAGTGGAGGTGGGATCGGCTCTATCCACGAAGAGAACGCCTGGGTCAAAGTCCTCGATGGCCTCATGGAAGCCATCCCCTTCGGCGATGCTTTGGGCGGCATGTTTTTCCATCCCGCCTACCTAGTGGACGTGCGCGGTGAGACCGTGTTGCGAGTCCAGAAGGAACGCTCCATCTTCGAGAGCAAGTTCACCATCCAGAAACGCGGCGACTTCTCCGAAAAAGAAGAAGAGCTGATGCTGGCCGGTGCGATCATGATGATCTTGCTGGAACGCGACCGGGGCTGAACGTAAACTGCCCTGCGAGCATCTAATCTACAGGCTCGACCATCACCCGAAAAAGATACTCCAAAGTTTCTTCGGGATCGACGGTGAGGCCAGTATGAACCGGCGAAGGCTGGACCACCGTGCTGCGAGGCGCAACGAGCCACCCGAAACGTTGAACGGGTGGAAGCAGACCGATAGCACCGGCCTCCGCACCACCAACACATACCTTACGAGCGACGTTCAGATGAGAAAGAACGGTCTTTGTTTCGAGGTGCGGGTAGAGAACTCTCAGGCGGGTGGGATCCAGGTGTATGCGGGTATCAAGAAAGCGATGCTCTTGGCAGTACAGAACGACCCCGGCGTTGATGAACTCGCCGCGCTCGACTCTCGGAACCACGCGCAGAAGCGCGTATTCGAAGGGACTGTACTCGGTTTCAGTCACGGGCCTCTTCCCCCGACGCTTCTAGCGAATGGGCCCAAACTCGTGGCTCCCTCAATCGCGTGTTTAGATAGTTCAGGTAGGCATTCCGGACTTCGTCGGCGTTCTCGAAGCCAGGCTCGTCGGTGAGCCATTCACCGGGGATGAGGTCCAGGATGCCGCGCAGGATTTCCTGGGTGAGAAGAGGTGCGAGGACCGCGTCGACTTCCCGGATTTCACTGGCGAAAGGTAGCAAGACGTGGTCTTTGGCCGCTGCGTATGGACGTTGGGCTACGGCTTCGAGCGTGGTTCGGTCACCGTCGGGCCAGTTGTGGTGGAAATAGAGTGCCGCGCCGTGATCTATGAGCCAGAGATCGTCGTGCCAGACGAGGAGGTTCGTGTTGCGCGGTGTGCGATCTACGTTCTGTACCAGCGCGTCGAACCAGATAATGCGCGAAGCAAGCTCCGCATCCGGTGGCTCCACCAGCGGATCAAAGCCCAAAGAGCCGGGAAGATAATCTAGAGCCAGGTTCAGACCAGTGCTGGCTCTTAGGAGATCCTGAATCTCCGGGTCTGGTTCCGCACGTCCGAGGTCTGGCTCAACCTCGACCAGTACGATCTCCGGTACCGGCAACCCGAGTAAACGCCCGATCTCACCGGCTACCAACTCCGAGATCAGGGCTTTACGCCCCTGTCCCGCGCCCCGAAACTTCAGGACGTAGGTGCCAAGATCGTCGGCCTCCACGATGGCGGGCAACGAGCCTCCCTCGCGCAGTGGTGTTGCGTATCTAGTGGCGGTCACAGTGCGGATCAAGTCACGTCTTTCCGGGTAGAAGGTCCGGGCTATTTTCTCACCCGTTCGTTTCCCTCACAATACTTTGATGGTCGGTTAGTATTGTTGGACATCTCTTATGATCTGGACGAGATGGGCATCGAGAGTAGTGAGCGCCTCTTGCTCATCGACGCGCCTCATGAGCATGTGCATGGCGAGACCGTCGATCAGCGCGTGCAAGCGTGCGGCCTCCACATCCGGCTCCAGACCAGGATAGAGCCATCCACCTTCAGCCATCTGCTGTGTGATGCGAACGCACAGTTCTCTCGCTCCATCGAAGACCGGGCCATGCTCTTTCGCGATCCGAGGGTCCACCAAACTCCTAGCCGCGAAAGCGAACCACAGATCCCCCTCAGTGCGCCGTTCTTCATCGAGTGGCAATATCTCACACAATACCGCTCGAATCGCCTCCCGAGGCGTACCGTCGTATTGCTTGCTCGTGAACCGCGCTACCGCTCGCTCTTCTAAAAGTTGCGTAGCCGAAGAGAGCAACTCCTCCTTCGTCCCAAAGTAATGTCTCAATGCACCTGTAGACCATTCCGCCTCCGCCGCTACATTCCGTACCGAAACTCCCTCTACACCATCGCGCAGAATTACCCGCCAAACAGCTTCCGCCAGCTCTCGCCGGCGCTCGACATGATCCACAACCTTCGGCATGTTGAAGTTATATCACGCGCGTGCTATAAAACGACTGTTTTTTTAATACAAATGTACTAAAAAGAGATGAGGAGTATGTTGGAGCGTTATGGTGTTGTTCGCGGGGGGTATCTCATAGAGGTGGAGAACGATTATTCGCTCATCGTTGTCAA
>JBGTDE010000326.1:0-7128 GCA_041748475.1 Rubrobacteraceae bacterium
GGGGTATTGGTGGTTCTCGCCGGGACGGACATCGAGTACCGGCTATTGCCTAATGTGATCGTGGGTCCGGCTGCTGTGGCGGGCTTGGTCTTCTCCATACTGATGGATCCGGAACGCTGGTGGGTCTATGTGGTTTCGATGTTGGCGGTCGCTGGGGCTCTCTTTGCCCTTGTACTGGCCTATCCTAGGGGGATGGGTATGGGAGATGTCAAGATGGCCGGTATGCTCGGGGCTTTTCTCGGGCCATACGCAGGGCTCGCGGTGTTTTTGGGTGCATTGTGCGGGATGGTGGTTAGTGTGGTGCTAATGGCTGGGGGGGTTATAGGGCGGCGGGCGGTTATACCGTTTGGGACTTTTTTGGCGGTAGGTGGTGTGCTCACATTGTTTGTCGGGCGGAATCTCTGGAACTATTACTTGAACTTCGTCGGGGCGGCGTAGGAGAAAGATGGGACGTTTCAGGAAACAGGCCGTTGGGATGGATATAGACCGGGGGGCGATCAAAGCCGTCCAACTCGCCAAAGGCGGCGGTGGCTCTGTGTTGCAGCACGTAGGTTACCGTCGACTAGCCCCCGGAGCTATCATAGATGGCGAGGTCGCCGACCACGATCTGCTCGCATTCGAGATTAAGGAGTTCTGGGCGTCTCATTCCTTTACCGGCAAATCTGTATCGTTGGGTTTAGCTAATCAGAAGGTCGTGGTGCGACTGTTGGACTTTCCGCGAATGAGCGAGAAGGATCTCCAGGGTGCCATAGGATTCGAGGCTCAGGATCACATCCCCATGCCAATCGACGAATCCGTGATGGACTACATCGTGCTCGGTCCCCAGAGCGAGGGTTCCGACCTTGACCGAATCCTCATAGTCGCGGCTCAGAAAGATATGATCTCGCGCTACACCTCCGCTGTAAGGGCTGGTGGCCTAAGAGTGGCGGGCATAGACGTAAAGGCGCTCTCTCTAATCCGCTCGACGCTCCCAAACGCACTCTTCGAGGATGAAGGCGCGATAGTCCTCTTGGATATCGGTACCGAACTATCGAATCTCGTCGTCTCGCAGGGCGGCATGCCAACTCTGACACGATTCATACCCGGTGGATCACAGCACTTCGCTCAGGCGGTCGCCGACGCGGCGAACATGCCGGAAGAGCAGGCCGAAAAGCAACTTATGAACCCGAATATTCGTATCGGGTATGCCGGAGATGACCCGCCTCCGGAGCCATCCCCGGAAGATTCGGAAGGTAATGGGGGGACGGATCAGGCTGGTCCTGACGTAGGCGGGTTCGACGACTTCGATCCCGCGTTGCTCTATGACGTGCGTCGTGGGTTGGAGGACGCAGCGCAAGTGTTGGCGGAGGATGTACAGCGGTCCATCGAGTACCATTACTCTCAGCCGAATTCGCGGGAGGTGTCGCAAGTATTTGTTTCTGGGGAAGGCGCGTTGGTAAATGGTCTGGATAGTTATCTCGGGGAACTACTCGGTATTACGACGAATAAGGGATCTCCGTTGCAGAAGCTTGCGGGCAACAAGTCCAACGTCGGCGAGGATCAACTCCGGGTGATGGAGACCGTGCTCGCCGTGTCCATTGGTCTTGCGCTTGAGGATCTATGAGACGCATAAACCTGCTGCCACCGGAAGAACGGAGGCGCGGCGGCGGAGGCGGCGTAGGTAGCCAGGGTACGGTCTTGGGGATACTTTTGATCCTCGGGGCCATCATGCTCGTGCTCGTTATTGGGATCTACTTGTTGATGCTCGCTCGCTTGAACTCCATAGAAGATGACATCGTTCAGTTGGACGGGCAGATAGCCCAGCAGAACGAGCAGATCGCATCTCTGAGTCCATATCAGGATATTCAGGCCCGGCTTGACGCCAAGAAGCCCATCGCCGATGGAATCTTTCGCACGCGCTTCTCGTGGGACGAGTTCCTGCAAGGACTCGCCTTCGTGATACCGGAACGCACTGCCCTTGACTCCATGACGGGCCAGGCTTCGCCAATAAACATCGAGGTCGAGTCCGAGGCTTCGTTGTCACCTGCGGGGGCGATCACCTTTACCGGCATCGCGCTTCCGCAGTACACGAACGTCGCGGACTTCGTGGTGAGGATGAACAACTTGGACTTCCTGGCGAATTCGCAACTGAATACCGCCGAGCTTGATCGCGAAACTTTCGCCGAGCCAGCCATAAACTTCGAGGTCGCTTCGCAGCTCATTACCGAAGTTGGTGGGAACGGCGCGGAACTCCGCATTGATGGTGGACCCCCCGATGGCTCCGCAAGCGAGCAAGAGAATACCAACGAAGACATTGCCTCGGATCAAGCCAGCCGACCAGGAGATGAGCGATAGTGGCGAATCAACCCCGCAATATCCTGATTATTGGGATACTGTTGTTGATTGCCTTGGCGGTTGGCCTTTACTTTCTGCTGTTTTCGCCGTTGCTGGAGCGTATGGACCAAGCCGACACTGAGCGTTCGGATAAAATGGCGCAGGTAGAGCAACTTCAGCAGCAAGTTCAAGAGCTAAAGCAGATCAGGGACAATGCCCCGGAGGTGGAACGTCAAATTCTCGAACTCTCCAAGCGCATACCCTCTCAGCCGGAGATACCGTCGCTGGTCGTTCAGATCGAAGAAGTATCCGGAGCTTCAGATGTCACGCAGCTCTTGCTCCAGCCCGAAGCGCCAACTGGCCCTCCAGAGGGAACAAGTGGTGACTTTTCCCGCGTACCGATTACAATGTCCTTTGAGGGAACCTACGACCAAATGCAGGATTTCCTCTTCCGGACGCGCAACCTGGCTCGTTTGGTGACGGTCAACGAGGTCACCTACGAACCGGTCGAACCGGAAGTTGGAGCAGAGCCCAGTGCAAGCTCGGGGGTCGAAAGATTGTTGCAGGTCGAGTTACAGACGGAGGTCTACTTCCAGCCGTCCGACACGACGAACCGTCAGGCCGCACCGGAAGCCCCTGCGCCCGTCGAACCGGACTTGGAACTGACTGAAGAAGAAACATCTCGGGGGGTGACAGATGAGTAATGCGCCGCGCCGTTCTGAGAGGCGACGTTCTCAGCGCATGTCCCTTCTGGGGCCAGGGTTTTCGTTGGCCCATCTGCGTAGTAGCAAGGTGATACCTCCTGTGCTCGCGGTTCTGGCAGTTTTGATCTTCGCCTGGATCGTCGCTGGGTTCTTTGTTAACCCAACTCAGGAACAACAAGTCGCCAATCAATCCGAAATCGCTCAATCCAACGATCAGAACGGAGACGGCGATGGCGGCGGTTCGGGAAACATTAGCCCCGATACCGAGAACCGTGACACTGAATCCTACTCCGCCTACGAAAGCAAAGATCCCTTTCGCACCCTCGTTGAGCCAGCCTCCACCGCCGAAGCAACAACGGGCGATGGCACCGAAGCAACCACCGGAGGCGATACCAGTGGTGAGACTGGTGGCGATAACGGAGGAGATGCTGGTGGCAGTACCGGAGGAGATACCGGGGGTGGAACCGGGGGCGGAACCGAGGGCGACGATGTCGCTGGCCCTGGAGAAGACTCCGACGGTGACGGCATTAGCGATATCAGGGAGGAGAAGAAAGGCACTGACCCGAACGACGCTACGTCCGGTGGCAGTGACACGACCGACGGTACGGGTGATGGCACGAGCGACGAGACTACTGATGGACAGGCGGCGAAGGACTCCGACGGCGATGGCGTGAGTAATCGCAAGGAGAAGCAGAACGGAACGGACCCGAACAGCACAGACTCCGATGGAGACGGTGTGTTGGATGGCGACGAGGATGCTGATGGAGATGGCAACACCGATGATTCCGGGGACGACTCGCTCATCGACAGTGGTGGGGATCTACCCTACTAGGGGCGAGTCTAGATCACAGACGATTTCTTTCGTCGTGGTTTATAGTAGCGGTTGGGTTTAGATGAGCTTATTTAGAGAGGAAGTATCGCGTTGAGGTTTGGTTTTTCCACATCCGGTGAATCGCATGGTCCCGCTGAGGTAGCACTGGTAAATGGTGTGCCAGCGGGGCTCCCGTTGCTCGCCGAGGATGTCGACCGGGATCTTTTTCGCCGTCAGCAAGGTTACGGGCGCGGCGGTCGCCAGAAGATCGAGAAGGATGAGATCGAGTTCCTGGGCGGTGTCCGTCATGGTTACACGCTTGGCTCGCCCATAGCTATGCTTATCCGCAACAACGACTACGCGAATTGGGAAGCCCGGATGACCCCGGCTCCCGTCGATAACGCTCCAGACCCGGTAACCCTTCCACGGCCCGGACACGCAGACCTCGCCGGAATGCGCAAGTACGCCTTTGATGATCTCCGAAACGTCCTCGAACGCTCCAGTGCCCGCGAGACTACGGCGCGGGTCGCTGCCGGTGGCGTGGCTAAGAGGCTGCTCGCGGAGTTTGGAGTAAAGATCCACAGTGCCGTCTACCGTATAGGCGCAGCCGCCTACGATAAGGCCCAAGCTGCACTGGATGCCCGCGATTCCGACGCGTCAGAGGTGCGATGCCCGGACCCGGAAGTCTCCGAGAAGATGAAAGCGGAGATCGACGCCGCCCGCTACGCCCGCGACGCTCTGGGCGGCGAGTTCGTCGTAGTTGCCGAAGGGCTTCCACCGGGGCTAGGCTCCTACGTCGATTGGCGCGACAAGATCGACGCACGTCTCGCCGCCGCTGTAATGTCCATCAACGCCATAAAGGGTGTGGAGGTCGGTCTTGGATTCGGGGTAGCGAGCCGCCGCTCTAGCGAGGTGCAGGATGAGATCGTGCGGGACCACGGACACATCGGGCGCACGAGCAACCGCCTCGGTGGCATAGAAGGCGGCATGACGAACGGCGAACCTGTAGTTATAGGTGCTGCGATGAAGCCCATTTCGACCATCGCCAAAGCGCTCAGGACCGTGGATCTCTCGACCGGCGAGCCCTCGCGGGCGTTCCGGGAGCGAGCGGATAGCTGCGCGGTTCCGGCGGCGGCGGTTATTGGGGAGTCGATGGTCGCTGTGGTGCTGGCCGAAGCGTTCCTGGAGAAGTTCGGTGCGGACAATATCACCGACATTCACGCCGCCCACGACGCATATCTCGCCCGCGTGGAAGCATCCGAGGCCGAACCGGCTTCTTCGGCCCGTAGCTCGGTGTCTTCTTAGGCTATTGGAGGAACCTGTTGCCTTGATCGGCTACATGGGCAGCGGCAAGACGAGCGTGGGGCGCGCTCTATCCCGGTATCTGCGCTGGCGTTTTATCGACCTCGACCGCGAAGTTTCGCTGGCAGCAGGACGATCTATCCCGGAGATCTTCGAGGACTCCGGAGAGGAAGCTTTCCGTGAGATGGAGCATCAAGCGTTGCGGAGAGCGGTGGGCGGTCGTGGTGAAAGAGTCATAGCTTGCGGGGGAGGTATAGTCACGCACCATCCAAACCTCGAAACTCTCCAGCAAGCCACAACAGTATTCCTGGAAGAGAACATAGGACTACTCTACAGCCGCACGAGAAAGAAAGGCCGTCCGCTGCGAGCCGCCAGCCGCAAAGAATTCGAGCGACGCTATCAGGGACGACTGCCGCTTTATAGAGAGGCGGCTGATCATACGGTGGTCGTGAACGGTCGAAGACCGGAGAAAGTAGCCCGAGAGTTGGAGCGATGGATCAGAGCATAGTTGATGTAGGATCCGATAATACCTATCCTGTAGTCGTCGGCGCCGGCTTGGACCTTGCTGCCCTGATCGACGCCCAGCGCCCACCAGGACCAGCCATCATCCTCACCGACGATACCGTTGGCCCGTTGCACGCATCAACCGTCCGGGAATCTCTAAGAGGCGCCGGATGGAGCGTTGTCGAGGAGATCGTGATCCCGAACGGCGAAACGTCGAAGAGCTTCGAAACGTATACTGAAGTGATCCGACGCATCGCCCGTGCGGACCTCATTCGCGACGGAGCAATATTCGCCCTCGGCGGAGGGGTCGTTGGTGATCTCGGGGGCTTCGTAGCCGGTACGTACATGCGCGGCATCGACCTGATAATGCTCCCAACTTCGCTCCTGGCGATGGTCGATAGCTCAGTGGGTGGCAAGACCGGCGTCGACCTACCGGAAGGCAAAAATCTAGCCGGAGTCTTTATCCGTCCCCGGCTGGTAGCCGCCGACCTGAAGTGGCTAGATTCTCTCCCGGACTCCGAGATCTCGCACGGTCTCGCCGAAGTTATAAAGATGGGCTTCCTCGCCGGTGGCGACTACTTCGCCGCTCTCGACTCGACCGAAGCCGCCCGCCACCGCGACGCTGATGCCCTGACCAATCTTATCCTTCACGCCATACGCTTCAAAGCCGAAGTGGTCGCGGAAGATGAGCACGAGGCTGGCCGCCGCGCCATCCTGAACTACGGTCACACTATTGGTCACGGCCTCGAGGCCGCGGCCAACTACGGCTTGCCTCACGGAGAAGCGGTAGCCATCGGCATGATAGCCGCCGCTCGACTCTCCGAAGCGCGTTACGGGGCCAACCTCCTCGAAGCTCACCACGAGCTTTTAACGGCGGCCAGCCTTCCCACGAGCCTTGCAAGCGTCAACGCATCTAGGGTGCTGCAGTCCATGAGCCGCGACAAGAAGCGGCGCCACAGCGCGGATCATCGCTTTGTGTTGCTCAGGGAGGTTGGAGACCCGGTGTGGGACGTACCCGTAACCGACGAAGAAGCCCTGCGGACGATGGAGACCCTCATTGACTAAGATATTCGTGCTGAACGGTGTCAACCTCGGGACGCTTGGCGAGCGCCGCCCGGAAGTGTACGGCAGCCTAACCCTCGACGACATATACAGCCAGCTCTCCGAAGAGTTCCCTGATGTTGATTTTGAGTTTCGTCAGACGGATTTCGAGGGTGAGATGGTTGGATTTATCCGGAATGGCGGCGCGTCTGACGGGATTGTGATCAACCCCGGAGCCTGGACTCACTACTCCTACGCCCTGCACGACGCTCTGGAATCCATCACTGTACCGAAAGTCGAGGTGCATCTCTCCAACGTTCACGCCCGCGAGGAATGGCGTCGGCGTTCAGTCATTTCGCCGTCCGTCAATGCCGTTGTAGCCGGTATGGGCGCCTTTGGTTACGCGGCGGCTGTCAGATACATACTTCAGTAATCCACTGGAAGTTGACTGAC
>JBGTDE010000327.1:0-2818 GCA_041748475.1 Rubrobacteraceae bacterium
CGGTCCAGCACGTAGGACCAGCCATCTCCCTGGTTTGGGACGAAGCCCTGTAGGATGCCGAGCGTGGTCGGTTCGGTTCCCCGGCCATGGTATTCGACGGCTCCGGCGAGCGGCGGCGTGTTCTTGAAGCCCGCGACTTCCGTCAGAAAGCGGCCTACTTCGAGGTCCGGGTTGGTCCCGCGTTGAATGCGGCGAAAGACCTTCAGGACTAACTTCTCGCCGAGCACGATGGACGTGTTGCTCTGTTCGACGCTCGACCGTCGGACGGATAGTTGGAACGGGTCTTCGCCAGCCAACTCGTCGAAGGCGCTGGTTTTGGAGAAGAGGATCTTGCCGTGCGACGTTCCCATCTCCGTGCCTTCGGACATCGCGGAGATCAGGGACCGGCAGAAATCCTCGTCGGCGGTGGCATCGTAGAGCACGCCGACCCTGGAACGCCTTCGCAGCCGCGCCAGTACGTGCTGCGCTAATTCCGGGTAGACCTCGTCACGTCCTTCTTCCCAAGCCGCCGACAGGGGCAGCGCATAGAGTTGCGGTTCGTCGTCGTTCTCCGCGAGATGCACGTTGACGAGAGCCAGAACCCAGCCACGGGAATCGTTCCGCATCTCCACGTACTCGGACAGTTCGATCCGCTCGACTTCGGCCCCTTTCGCGGCGAACCAACGCCGCGTCCTGAGGAAGCCCGGCAGTGCTTCCTTCTCTAACTGCGTGCGCTGACGGGCTCCGAGCTTCAACGGCGGCATCATACCGTTACCAATTTCCCGACCCGCTGAGAGCACTACGACCGGCGGCTCTGGTGGGGCGGGGATGTCCTGGTGCCACCGGGGAACGGCGGCCTCCGTGGCGAGCCGGAACCAGTAGAAGGCGTGTCCCGGTAGGGTGAGGAAGTACGGTAAGGAGCCAATCGGGGGGAAGCTCGAACCACCCATAAGCTCGACCGGAACACGACCCCGGTAGCGCGAGAGATCCAACTCAACCGGCTGGGCCGAACGACTAAGGTTAGCGACGCACAATATGGAATCGTCTTCGTACTCGCGCAGGTAAGCGAGCACCTTCCGGTTGCCCGGATGCAGAAACTCTAACGCGCCTCGCCCAAACGCCTGGTGAGCTTTTCGGACGGAGATCAAGCGCTTCATCCAGTTCAACAGGGAGCCTGTGCTACTTCCCTGCGACTCGACGTTTATGGCTTCGTAGCCGTAGACCGCGTCCATGACTGGCGGCAGGAAGAGCCGGGCGGGTTCGGTGCGCGAGAATCCGGCATTGCGATCCGAAGTCCACTGCATCGGGGTGCGGACACCGTCGCGGTCGCCCAAGAAGACGTTGTCTCCCATCCCGATCTCATCTCCGTAGTACACGATGGGAGTTCCCGGCATACTCATCAGCAAGCTGTTCAGCAACTCGATGCGGGGCCGGTCATTCTCCATGAGCGGAGCAAGCCGCCGCCGAATACCGATATTTACGCGCATTTGGGGATCTATTGCATAGGTCTGGTACATATAGTCGCGTTCGCGGTCAGTGACCATTTCGAGGGTAAGTTCGTCGTGGTTGCGGAGGAAGATCGCCCACTGAGTCGAGTCCGGGATCTCAGGGGTCTGGTGCATGATCTCCACGATAGGATGCCGGTCTTCTTGCGCGACGGCCATGTAGATCCGGGGCATCAAAGGGAAGTGAAACGCCATATGACACTCGTCCCCGTCCCCAAAGTACGGCAGCACGTCCTCGGGCCACTGATTGGCCTCGGCCAGAAATACTCGATCCTCGTAATTGGCATCCATCTCAGCCCGCATCTTCTTGAGGACTTCATGTGTCTCGGGGAGGTTTTCGTTGTCGGTATCCTCGCGCTCTATGAGGTACGGTATCGCGTCGAGGCGCATCCCATCCACACCCATGTCCAGCCAGAAACGCATCACGCGCATGATGGCCTTGAAAACCTGCGGGTTATCGTGGTTTAAGTCCGGCTGATGCGAGAAGAACCGGTGCCAGAAGTACTGCCCCGCCTCATAGTCCCAGGTCCAGTTGGAGGTCTCGGTGTCGGTAAAGATGATGCGCGTACCATCGTATTTCTCCTGTGAGTCGCTCCACACGTAGAAGTCTCGCTTGGCCGAGCCTTTCGGCGCTTTCCTGGCACGCTGGAACCAGGGATGCTGGTCCGAAGTATGGTTTATGACCAGCTCCGTGATGACTTTCAGACCTAGCTCGTGAGCTTTTTTGACGAAAGCCCGGAAGTCTCGCTTGGTCCCGTAATCGGGGTGGATGTTCTTGTATTCGGAGATGTCGTAGCCGTCGTCGCGCTGAGGCGAAGGATAGAACGGCATCACCCAGATCGCGGTCACCCCGAGGTCTTTTATGTAGTCGAGGCGTTGCATGAGACCCTTGAAATCTCCGATGCCGTTGTTGTCGGAGTCGAAGAAGGCCTTGACGTGCAGGTGGTAGATGATGGCGTCTTTGTACCAGAGTGGATCGCCGGTTCGCTCTCTATCCCTCTTTCCGCCGGGCGTGTTCCCTATCTCGGTCATCTCAGTCTCTCTTCTTTACGCGGAGGATCTCGGCGGGCGATTCCGGTTGTATCTGGACCCAGAAACGGCGACCTCTGCCCGGAACTTCGCGATCCGATATCAACTCTTCCAACACGTACTCTCCGTCCTCGGATAGTCCTAATTCTTCCAGCGGCAACTCAAGATGAGCTGCGTGCGTGTTGTAAGGGTCCAGGTTGACCGCCACGAGCACAACATCTTCTCCAAGAACCTTAGAGTAGAACAACACATTCTCGTCGTCCGCATCATGGAACCGTAAGTTCGTCAACTCCTGTAACGCGGGA
>JBGTDE010000328.1:0-9037 GCA_041748475.1 Rubrobacteraceae bacterium
GACGCGGATATCATGCGCGAGCTGAACGGTAAGGTGGATCTCGAACAGGAGGATCCGGAGGATGTGGCTCAAGAGCACCTGGAGAATGCGGGTATTCTCTAGTATCTCTTAGCTACAAGGCTATATAGCCTTTCGAGACCGTCGCGGTAAGATATCGCGGCGGTCTTCTGTTTGGTCTGTTAGGTGGAAGGCGAGGAAATAAGTTGCTTCGAGGGACGAATGACTATTGTATCGAACGCTGGTACACGGGTGGGGTTCCGCTGGTGTCGGTGCGACTGGCGGGCGCGGCGGGACCGTTACCGGCGGTTGTGATCCAGCACCGCTTCTCCGGCAACAAGACGGACGACCTGCTGCATTTGGCGCTGCCCCTGGCCGACTCGGGCTGCGTGGCCATCCTCCCGGACGCGGCGATGCACGGCGACCGAGCCCCCAAGAATTTTGATCAACGCGTGGAGAATGACCGCGATAATCTCTTCGAGGAGGTCTTGGAAGGTACGATCCAGGAATCAAGCGAAATACTGACCTGGATGGCGGAGCGCGAAGAGATAGACGCCACACGCATTGGGATGGTGGGAACGTCGATGGGCGGCGCGGTCGCTCTAGCCGTCGCTTGCCAAGAGCACACTCCTCCACCAAAAGTCGCCGTTGCCCTGATGCCAACCGCGCCGGGACCGGGGAGTTCGATACGTCAGGAGGCAGCCTACGCGTCCGAAGCTACGCAAAGCTTCCCGACGGCGGTCATGATCGTCCACGGCACGGAGGACCAAGTTACGCCATATCCAAACGCCAGGAGCTTCTACGACACTCTAGTCCCCCACTACTCCGCCGCCCCCGAACGCTTACGCTTCGTGGATGTGCCCGGCGAAGACCACCGGGTCGGAGCTTACTGGATCGAAGAGACCCTCTCGTGGCTAGCGAGGTTTCTTTAGAGCGTTTAAGCATTTCCTATCTGATTGAGATCCGCTGCGCACAGCGTGCTAACTAGCTTAAACCTCCGCTGGTCCTACGGCGTCGCCAGGGGTCGAGACTGGTTCTAGTGGTCCGATCTCGGCGGCTACGCGGGCTATTAGATGCCCGTCGGCGATGGCGGCTGTCAGGCCGTCTACGTCGGGCCATTGTTCTTCGGAATCCGTTGCGCCGAATCGGCTTACGAGGTCCTGGGCCACGTTCGTTCCGGTGCCGAGCCTCGGACGTCCGCGCAGTTCTAGGGCGCGGGTGGATACCGTAAGCTCCAGAGCGCCCATGCGGCGGGCTACTTGAACCAACTCTTCGGTTTTGCGAACTCCGAGCGGAGCCATACTGGCGTGATCCTCGACTCCCTCGGCGATCTGACCCCGGTAGTCGAGCGAGACGGGGTTTGCGAGCACCCGCGCTTCGGCTGCGAGCGAGGCGGAGGTGTAGCCGAGTGGTCGGAGTCCTTCGTCACCGTCGCGGGCGGCTAGTCCGGTTGGGAGACCGCTGAATTGGGACCAGAGATGCTTCTGGATTCGTTCGTTAGCTAGGTGGACGACCTGGGCGACGGCGACCCGGAGAAGGTCGAAGGCTACGGCGAGGGCGACCACGTCGAAGTTGCCGACGGAGATTATGCTTTGGTCTTCGATCAGGACCAAAGGGTTGTCGCTGGCGGAGTTGATCTCGACTTCCATCGTCCCTCTCGAATACGCATGCGCATCGTAGCACGCCCCGTGTGTCTGGGGGATGCACCGAAACGAGAGCGGGTCTTGCAGACTACGCGCCGCCCCCGGACGAAGCAGGTAGCTACCGTCGAGCAACTCACGGAGCCGATCCGCCGCCCGCGCCTGACCTGGATGGGGCCGTAACCGTGCGGCCTCCGGGTGGATGGTCGAGAGGTTCGCACCGAACGCCTCCATGGAGAGCGCGGCGGATATGTCGAAGATATCGAGCAGATCCGCGACATCGGCGAGCACGAGCGACCCGTGTCCCATCGTGATGCCGTTCGCGCTGATGAGGGCTAGTCCTTCTTTAGCCTTGAGTCCTAAGGGCTCCAATCCCGCCGCCCGCAGCGCGTCGGCACCGTTCATGCGCTCCCCGTTGAATTCCGCTTCGCCACGACCTATCAAGACTTGGCCGATCTCGGCCATCTCTGCGAGATCCGCTTGTCCCACACTCCCCCCGAGCCTAACTATCGGATGGACCCCGGCGTTCAATGCATTGACGAAAGCCTGGACAAGCTCCGTCCGCACGCCGACACCGCCCTTCGCCATACCATTGATGCGCGTTACCATCATCGCTCGCACGACGCTGGCAGAAACCTCCGCCCCCTGGTGGGTGGTATGGCGGCTGACGAGCTTCGCGGAGAAGTGGTCCAGGCTCTCGAATGGGATCTGATACCGGGCTAAAGAACCAACGCCGGTGTTCATGCCGTAGACGAGGTCTCCGCGCTCCAGCACCTGCTCAACCACTGCGCGAGCCTGCCGAACCCGATCTAGGGCCGCCACCGAGACCTCCACCCGGGCCCCGAGCCGCGCAACACTGACGACCTCCTCGATGTAGAGATCGTCCCCAGTCAACATCACCGTCCCACTACCCAACGAGACCGGATCCACCGAGATCACCTCCTGCAGAAACCAGACTCCTACGTGAATTTAAAAATTCACAATATGCGGCCTTAGTGAGTGGTGTGTATAATTTCATTCACCTTAGTGTAGCAAGGAAGAGGAGTGGCGGATAGAGTGAGTTCGCAGGTTGGATAGTGTGGCGCGGGACGTTGAGTTTGAACGATTGCCGGGGCTTTTTGATCGGCGCCGGCTCTCGCCCACGCAGCGGCGGGTGGCGCGGTTTGTGGCGGATCATCCTAGGGAGGCGCCGTTTCTTACGAGCGTAGAGTTGGCGGCGCGGGTCGGGGTTAGTCAGCCGACGGTAACGCGGCTCGCGGTCGCACTCGGGTACGCGGGATACGGTGAATTTCAGCGGGATCTCCGCCGGATGGCTCTAGGTACTGTAGAAGATGGTCATCGAAACAAGTTCCAGGCTTCGGTGGATGATGAGATCTCGAACCTGCGGGCTTTGCGGGAATCGCTCGCAGACGGGGATGTGATAGGAGATCTCGGTCGAGAATTAGCCGCTTCCGAGCCGCTCGTGGTTATAGGATTGAGAGCCAGCGCCCCTCTCGCCCAATACTTTGGCTACTTCGCCGAACGCATCCACCCGGACGTTCGCCTCGTTACTGCCGGTGGCAGCAGTGGCACGGACGATCTCGTACACGCGCACCGTTCTGGAGCGGCGTGGGCTCTGTGCTTCGTGATGCCGCGTTATCCCAGGGAGACATTGGAGATGATGCGTTACGCCCGTGAGCTAGGGATGCAAGTAGTGACCGTGACCGACCGCGACTCCGAGACTATCGAGGCGTCGAGCGACCGGGTGCTACCGGCGGGTGTTGGCTCGCGGCTCGTGTTCGATTCGCAGACGGCGGCGATGGCGCTCTCCACGGCGTTACTCGAAGCACTCTCGGATGCAGCTCCCGAACGGGCACAGGCAAGCCTCGAAGACTTCGAGCATCGAGCGGCGAAACTAGGATGGTTTGAGGCGTGATCGTGACTACCCGCAGAGTCCAGGACCGTATCGATGAACTATTCGCCCTCGCGCCAAGCCCAAACAGCGGCGCAGACCGCCCCGCCTTCTCGCAAAGAGAAGCGGAAGCCACACTACTAGTAGCCCGGTGGGCCGAGGAAGCCGGTCTACAACCCGCCATCGACCCGTTCGGAAACCTGTGGTGCCTACCACCCGGAGATAGACCGTTCGTGACCAGCGGATCACACGTCGATACCGTCCCCGACGGCGGGCGACTCGACGGTCCACTAGGTACGGTCCTGGGGGTCGAAGCGGCGGAGAGCGTGCGGGGGCAAAGCGGTCTTCTGATCTGCGCCGCCGAGGAAGCCGCCCGCTTCGGAGCCGGTACTATCGGGTCGCGCTGCATGACCGGAAAACTCTCCGACAGCGACCTCGCCGAGATGCGTGACGCCAACGGTCGAGACGCTCTAACCGCCCGAGAAGAGTATCTGCAGGCTTTGGACACGCTTCCGCGACTAGTGAGGTCGCCGCTGGATCGAGTTTTGGCGCACGTCGAGATTCACATAGAACAACGCACGGATCTCCAGCGTGACGGCTGCTCCATCGGCATAGCCACAACCATCGCAGGCCCGGTTCGCCACAGGCTCCACTTCATCGGAGAGGTAGCCCACGCCGGAGAGACTCCCGCCACCGAACGCCGCGACGCACTCTGCGCCGCCGCCGAGACCACGCTGCTCGCAGAGCGTCTCTGCAAAGGGTACGCTCCCCACACCACCGCCACCGTCGGCACCTTACGACTAGCGCCAAACGCACTAACCAGCATCCCCGGAACGGCGGAACTCGGAGTAGATATCCGAAGCACTAAGCCCGGCGAGGCGAAGCGACTCCTGGAGGAGTTGCTCGCTGGAGCCTACGATGCTGCGGATTCGCGGGGTGTAACCCTCTCTGAGAGATCCCTCTCCGCTTCCGAGCCGACGGTGATGGATGAGGAGATGGTACGGGCGGTAGAGGAGGCGTGTAAGGAGACCGATGCGAGTTGCCGGCGGGTCGTGAGTTTCGCCGGACACGACGCGCAGCATGTCGCCGCAGCGGTTCCGGCGGCGTTGCTCTTTGTGGCTTCAGAGAACGGCGTTAGTCACGCGCCGGGCGAGGCGGCAGATTGGCACGATGTCGAGGCGGCGCTCGCCGTCCTCACCACGCTAATGCGAGACTTACAGGCAACGAGGAGGCATCAATGACGGAGACCAGGAAAGCCCCGACCATCCGAGCGCCGCGTGGCACGGAGCTAACCTGCAAAGGCTGGCACCAGGAGGCCGCCCTTCGGATGCTAATGAACAACCTCGACCCCGAGGTCGCCGAGCGTCCCGAAGACCTCGTCGTCTACGGTGGCACCGGCAAGGCCGCCCGAAATTGGGAGAGCTTCTGGGCGATAGTAAGTACGCTGCAAAACCTTGAGAACGATGAGACATTGCTCGTGCAGTCCGGCAAGCCCGTGGCTGTCTTCAAGACGCACCCGTGGTCGCCACGCGTCCTGATCGCGAACTCCCTTCTCGTCCCCGAATGGGCGGATTGGGCGACGTTCCGGGAGTTGGAGAAGTCCGGTCTCACGATGTACGGTCAGATGACGGCGGGCTCTTGGATCTACATAGGAACCCAGGGCATTCTCCAGGGAACCTTCGAGACCTTCGCCGCCGTCGCCGAACAACGCTTCGACGGCACCCTTCAGGGCCGCGTCTGCCTGACCGCCGGACTCGGCGGCATGGGCGGCGCACAACCACTCGCCATCACCATGAACGGCGGGGTAGCTCTCTGCGTCGAGATCGACGAGAAGCGTATCGAGCGCCGCATCGAGCACCGTTACCTCGACGAACGCATCGACAAACTGGACGACGCCATAGCCCGCACCGAAGAAGCGAAGAGAAACGGCGAAGTGGTGTCAATAGGAATCCTGGGGAACGCGGCGGAGATCTTCCCGGCGTTGTTGGAACGTGGTTACATCCCGGACGTGGTCACCGACCAGACCTCGGCCCACGACCCGCTCGTCGGCTACATCCCAACCGGCTACGACCTCGAAGCCGCCGACGACCTGCGTGAGTCGGACTCCGAGACTTACATAGATGAGTCCCGTGCTTCGATGGCTCGCCACTGCGAGGCGATGGTCGGGTTTATGGAGCGCGGCGCGGAGGTCTTCGACTACGGCAACTCCCTGCGCGGCGAGGCGAAGCTGGGCGGCTTCGAGAGAGCGTACTCGTATCCTGGGTTCGTCCCAGCGTACATCCGACCGCTTTTCTGCGAGGGCCAGGGACCGTTCCGGTGGGCCGCTCTCTCCGGCGACCCGGCGGACATCGCCGCTACGGACGATGCGATGCTAGAGTTGTTCCCCGAAGACGAGCGGCTCTCGCGTTGGATCTCTGAAGCCCGCGAGAAGGTCCACTTCCAGGGCTTGCCCGCCCGCATCTGCTGGCTCGGGGCCGGGGAGCGGTACAAGGCTGGGCTGCGCTTCAACGAACTCGTGGCGGACGGAACGATCTCCGCGCCGATAATTATCGGGCGGGATCATCTAGATACTGGTAGCGTCGCCTCCCCCTACCGCGAAACCGAGTCCATGAAAGATGGCTCGGACGCCATCGCGGACTGGCCGATCCTGAACTCCCTGCTAGCCACCGCCGGAGGAGCGAGCTGGGTAGCGGTCCATCACGGCGGCGGCGTTGGGATTGGACGCTCCATCCACTCCGGCGCACAAGTCCTGGCCGACGGCACCGAAGAAGGCGCCGCCCGTCTCGAAAGAGTCCTGACCAACGATCCCGGTATCGGTGTCGTCCGGCACGCCGACGCCGGCTACGAGTCCGCCCAGGCCGCAGCCAAACGTCTCGGCATCCAAATGCCGATGCTCGACGCTTGAGACGTACCCTCCTCCCCGATTTCGTCCTCGATGCCTACGGCGCGCGGGCCGGAGTCGGCGTAACCATGGAGGATGGCCGCATCATGGAGATCGGACCTAGCGACGACGGCGTGCGCCTGCCAGGCCGGGCTCTCGTCCCCGGCTTCGTAAATGACCACAGCCACGCCTTTCAACGAGGGCTGCGGGGTACGGTGGAACGCATAGATCCATCCCACCCGCACGACGACTTCTGGACGTGGCGGGAGAAGATGTACGAACGCGCCGGGCACCTTACGCCTAAGTCAATGCGGACCACGAGCGAACGTTGCTTCCGGGAGATGCTCTCCGCCGGTTACACTAGCGTCACCGAGTTCCACTACGTCCACCACCAGGCGGACGGAACGCCCTACGAAGACCCTAACGCACTCGCGAAAGCCGTAGCCGAGGCCGCCGAAGCTGTGGGCATCCGGCTCCTGCTTCTCCCCACGGCATACAACCGGGGCGGTCATGCTCGTTTCGTCGACCCGGAATTGCCGGGCTTCCTCGAACGAGTAGATAAATTGCGGGAATGGGCTGTCGGGCGCCCGATGGTCGAAGTCGGGGTGGCGGCGCACAGCGTGCGGGCGGTGCCTCGGGGGTGGTTGGAGGGACTGGGTGCTTACGCGCATAATGACGGCTTGACGCTGCACATCCACGCCGATGAGCAGCCGCTAGAGATCGAGGAGTGCGAGCGTGAACATGGGCTGCGTCCCGTCGAGTTGCTGGCGGAGTGTGGATTTCTCGGGCCTCGGACTACCATCGTTCATGCCACACACGCCAACGACCGGGAGTTGGACCTACTCTCCGAGCACGGCTCCTCGATATGCGCGTGTCCAACAACCGAAGGAAACCTGGGTGACGGATTCCTACCGGCGGAAGCTATCCTAAAGCGCGACATCCCCCTGACCATCGGCTCCGACTCGCACGTCCGCATTGACCCATTGGAGGAACTGCGCGAGATCGAGACCAACGCCCGGCGTATCTCAGGTCGCCGCAACGTACTCTTCCCCAAAGGCGAAGTCTCCCCGACACCGTACCTGCTGCGCGTCGGCTGGGGCGCGAACGCTCTGGAGACCGGCAGGGCGGCGGACTTCATCGAACTAGACCTCAACCGCCCGAGCCTGTCCGATGTAGCCTCGGAAGACTTGCCAGCGGCGTTGGTATTTGGGGCAGGCAGTGAGATCGTGGCAGGGACTTGGGTCGATGGCGAGCGAGTATTTGGAGACGAACATGGCTGATGTAACATTGCTTATCCACGATTTGAATGCCGCCGTCACCCCGAAGGGAAACGGGCCATTGAGAGGGCGGGATCTCGGGGATCTGGAGACCCACTCTCCCGCCTCGGTCGCCATCTCCGGTGAGCGTATCGTCGCGGTTGGTCCACCGAAAGAGATTCTGGACGGCATCCCAGCCGGCGTGGAGTTTGAGAGCATCGACGGTCGGGGCCGGGTCGCGTTGCCGGGACTCGTGGATTGCCACGCGCATCCGGCTTTTCTAGGGGATCGAGCAGCGGAGTTCGAGCTGCGGACAAGCGGAGCGGCATATGAGGAGATACAAGCAGCAGGTGGCGGCATCCGCTCCACCGTCTCCGCAACCCGTGCCGGGACTGAAGCGGACCTTACAGCCGCCGTCGAGAAACATCTCGGCTGGATGCTCTCACACGGCACCACGACCGCCGAAGCGAAATCCGGCTACGGCCTCGACCTCGAAACCGAGCTAAAGTCCCTAAACGCCATCCACGCCGCCGCCGAGATGAGCCCCATCGACGTGCATCCAACCTTTCTAGGGGCGCACACCGTACCGCCGGAGTATGAGGATGCGGCGAAGTACATAGAGTTCGTGATCCGGGAAGTCCTGCCACAGGCCACGCCTCTCGCACAGGCGGGGGATGTCTTCCTAGAACGTGGATCTTTCGAGGCTCCAGAAGCGCGGCGATATCTCGAAGCGTGTCGCGAGAATGGGCTCGCGTTGCGGCTACACGCGGATCAATTCTCCGAGCGAGGTGCGATCCCACTGGCTATAGAACTCGCCGCCCGTAGCGTGGATCACCTCGAAAACACAAGCGAAGCCGGAGCCAGAATGCTCGCCAAAAGTGATGTCGCAGCCGTCCTACTGCCAGCCTGCGCATTGTTCCTGGACCTTCCCCTCTCCCCCGCCCGCCTTCTAGCCGACGAGGGAGCGATAGTCGCGCTCGCAACGGACTTCAACCCTGGAAGCTCCTTCTGCGAATCCTTGCCGCTGGTTATGAACCTCGCCTGCACGCGCCTCAAGCTCTCCCTCGCCGAAGCGCTCACGGCCTGCACCGCCAACGCCGCGCACGTCCTCGGCCTGGGCGACGTTGGCAGGCTCACACCCGGATACAAGGCTGACGTTCTCGTTCTGGACGCGCCGGATTGGCGGTATCTCGCTTACCATCTCGGGAGCGACAGGTTCGCCGCAAAAGTAAAGTCCGGGCGGGTCGTTAGTTAGGGCATCCTGTTAAACTGGCTCTATGACCACGACAGTACGCATAAGACCTGAGTTGATCACCGCCCACCGCCTCCGCATCGAGATGTTCGGCCTCGACGACGAGGACATCGAGAACAC
>JBGTDE010000329.1:0-3898 GCA_041748475.1 Rubrobacteraceae bacterium
GCTTCCTTGGTCTCACGCAAGGCCTTCTCCGTCCTCTTGCGCTCGGTAACGTCCCGAACGACCGAGCACACCACCTGCTTACCATCGTAGGAGATCACGCTCCCGCTCACCTCGATCTCCACTACAGAACCGTCCTTGTGCCGGTAGCTCCTCTCACCAACCAGCACGTATCCCTGCTCCACAGCGCGCGCGACGTTCCGGTCGACGCCCTCCGGGTCGTCCGGGACCAGGTCGTAAACCTTCATCCGCAGCAGTTCTTCCAGGTCGTAGCCGAGTACCCTCTGGAAGGCGGGATTGGCCTCGAGGATGCGCTTGGTCTTGGCGTCAAACAGGAAGATGCCCTCTCCAACCTGTTCGATCACCGTCCTGTAACGCTCCTCGCTCAGCCTCAACGCCTCCTCCGACCGCTCGTATTCGGCCAGGACCACTTCCAGACTTGCGGTGCGCTCCTCGACGCGCCTTTCGAGATCCTCGTTCAGGAGCTTCACTTCCTCCTCCACACGCTTGCGTTCGGTGATGTCGCGAGCGACGTAGACTACCCGATCTTCCTGCATCGGCGAGACGACTCCCGAGAACCAGATCTCCTCGCCGCCGATCGGAAGGCTGTACTCCATGTTGAACGCCTCTTGCATCTCGAGCGCGCGCCGGATATGGCCCAGGAACACGTCGGCCTGCTCCGCCGGCATGACCTCGTGAAGCGTCTTGTCGATCAATTCGTCGGATGGACGGTACAGCAGCGAGGGGCTGGTTGGCGCGATCTTGAGGTAGCGTCCCTCGGCGTCGAGTACGAGGATCACGTCCGTCATCGCCGCGAAGAGCGCTCGAAGCTCGGCCTCCGAGGCCCGAAGAGCCTCCTCGGTTCGCCGGCGCTTGGTAACGTCCATCATGGAGCCGACCATTCGCACCGGCTCGCCGCTCGCGTCGCGCACCACGTAACCTCGGTCCACGACCGTCGCGTAGGTGCCATCGGCCCTTCTGAAACGGTACTCGTCCGACCATGTGTTCCCGCCGCCCCAGAGGACACCGCTGATGATCGACAGCACCCGTTCCCTGTCCTCGGGGTGTATGTGATCCTCCCACCACGCCATGTTCGTCTCTTCTCGCAGAGAGTAGCCGAACATGGACTCGAACGCCCCGTTCCACCGTTGCCTGTCGGCCCGTAGGTCACTATCCCAGATCGCCTCATTGGTAGCGCAGGCGACCAGCCGGTAGCGCTCCTCGCTCTCGCGAAGCGCCGCCTCCGCCCGCACCCGGTCGGTAACGTCCCGGTGACTGAACACCATGCCTCCGACCGCCGGGTCGTCCAGCAGGTTGTTGGCTATTCCTTCGAGGTGGCGCCAGGAGCCGTCCTTGTGCCTGACGCGAGTCTCCACCGCAACCGGGTGGACGCCGGGCTTGGAGACGGCCTCGCCGAGTTCGTTGATTGCCCCCTCCAGATCTTCTGGATGGACGTATTCAGCGGTATTGGTCCCGACCATCTCTTCGGATCTGTAACCCAGCACCCGCTCGACCGAAGGACTCATATAGCGTATGGTGCCGTCGGCGTCGGTGACCATGACGATGTCCAGCGCGTTCTCAAAGAGAGCGTAAAACCGCGCCTGGCTCCGACGGAGCGCTTCCTCCGCACGCTTACGCTCGGTCACGTCGCGGACGATGGCTAGCACGAAGCCTCTTTCCAAACCCGAGCTTTCGACCGGCTCTATGGGACTTAGACTCATCTCGATGCTTATCTCGTCGCCGTTCTTGCGTACCGCCGGAAGCTCCAGCAGCTCGCGGGAATCCACGTAGCGCCCGTGGCCTGTATCGCGGTAGAGGGCGAGGCCCGTCCGGTGTCGTTCCTTGAGGTGCTCGGGGACCAGCGCCTCCACGTTCATCTCCAGCGCCTCGGAGGTCGGATAGCCGAAGATATCCGTGGCGGCCGGGTTCCACAGGATTATCCTGCCGGTGTGGGCATCCGCGACGATCACGGCGTCCCGCACGTTCTCGAAAAGACGCCCTATCCCCAGATCCCGTGGTCTCAGCGAATGCTCGTTGTTCAACTGAACAATGGTCCTTTCTTCCACGGTGATAGTTCCCACCCTAATGATGCCATCTAGGAGAGCTTCCCACACTACCATGATAGCGGATGATCGGTGCCGGGGAACCGTCTCCGGGATCAGACGATGCGCTCCATCCGAAACCGCTCAAGGCCTTCCTCGGTCAAGCACCCGAGCCGATCTTCGTCCGTCTGATTTTCCCGGTGGGGAGCTTGAGGTTGGCGGTCGCTTTCCTGAAAACCCTATACTCGTCGGCGTTTAGAACCTTGACCCGGACGAACAGCGCATGTATCTTCTGCACCGGTTCCGGCCATTATGTGCCAAACTTGGCGAACGAGCCACCTGCCTTAGCCGTACCGAACCAGTGATCGGCGCGTCCTCTGACTCCAAGAGGCACCTATGCGGGTACATCCACCGCGCGGTCGATGATGGCGAGAAGATCGGGGAGCTGTACATCGTCGTATTCTTCTTGCTTCCCTCTGATGCTCGCCACCGAGCGCGCCCCGTGCTCCGGATAGAGCTCTACCCAGACGGGAACTTTGCTCCTTACCGCGCCGGTCGCCTCACTGCAAACCACCATGTCGAGGGTAGGCGATGTTATCCGCTTATCCAGTACACCAGGGTCCGCAGTCTCTACCTCGACATCCGGGCGCGTCTTGCGGATAACCGCCGCCATCGCTTCGCGATAGGAACGAGGATCGTTCGCCAGCAGGACGCGAGCCTTGCGCGAGCCCGGATCGTTCGGTGGTCCACCCGTCACGGCGCCCCTCTGTTTTGGCACCGTCCAATCATATTGGCGGGCCGGTGTACGCTCCGCGTCATGCGCGGACGGCCCACCTAATGGAACTCGACGATGTCACGGCTGGCCGCGATGTCCAGGGCTTGTAGGCCGGATTTGGCACCCAGCTTCTCGAAGATGCTCTTTACGTGATCCCGCTCCTGCTCCACGGCCGTCTCCGGCAGCTCTTCGGGCACTCCATCCCCCACCTTCAACTCTACTTTGCGGCTTCGGCTCATCCGGCGGTTGAGTTCCACCAGAGACTCGATAGACCGGATAAAGGATCTCTCCACGTTCTCCTGACGCAAGTCGTATACGGCGCTTCGCAGCGCCTGGCCCGCGCGCTGCATGGCCGCCGTCACGCCGTGCAACCGTTCGCTCAAGTCCCGGTCTTCCACTAGTCGTTCGGTCACCTGCGCCTCCGCCAGAGCGTAGGAGAGGTCTTGGAGAGCCCTATCGTGCAGGTCGCGGGCGTTGCGTTGACGCTGCGCCTGCCTCGCCTCGCGCAGCGCCTCCTCCGTGCGCCTCCGCTCGGTAACGTCGCGAAAGATGTTCACTGCGAAAAGTACCTCGCCCTGCTCGCCAAAGACCGGAGCGGCCCTCACAATAGACCATCGTTCCCTGCCGGTCGCGGTCTCACGGTAGCGCATTAGTGCTTCAGCGTTCCGCTCGCCCCGCAACGCTCTGCGGCCCGGCAACTCGTCGAGCGGGAACGGTTGCCCGGATTCGTCCAACACCTCGAAACTCCGCATAAACTCCTGTGCCGGGACCTCTACCAAGTCCCGCGCCGAGGGGAACCCTATAATCCTCGCGGCCGCCTCGTTTGCGTACACCAGCCGCCCGTTAAGGTCTTGCGCCGTTATGCCGTCGGTGACACCCTGCAAGATGATCTCCAGCTCGTTTCTGGAACTACGCAGGGCCTCCTCGGCCCGTCTGCGGTCGAAGATCTCTTTCCTGGCCTCCTCGTAGAGCAAGGCGTTGTCGACGGCCAGGGCCGCGTGACGGGAGAGTTCCCGGGCGAGTTCGAGGTCCGCCTCGTCGTGCTTCCGACGGGATTCCGCGGACACCAGCGTTATCACGCCCA
>JBGTDE010000330.1:0-4618 GCA_041748475.1 Rubrobacteraceae bacterium
CCGCCGGGGGTCTCGACCGTGATGACATCGCCTTCCGCGAGGTTTCGGCTTACTTTCGGTGGTAATTCTTCGTCGTTGAGTAGATTGCGTCCGACTTTGCCGGGTTCTCCATCCGCTATGCCTTGCGGGGGGTGACGGCGACGGTCGGTTAGGAGTGAGAGGCTGGCGGGTTGGAGGACGCGCACGGAGCGGACGATGCCATCGCCGCCCCGATGCTCGCCTTCGCCGCCAGAACCGTACAACAACTCGTAGCGTTCGACGCGCATCGGGTACTCCATCTCAAAGGCTTCGACGGGCGTGTTGAGCGTATTGCTCATTCCAACGTGTACGCCGGATGGGCCGGGGCCGCGGGCGCTTGCACCCTGCCCGCCGCCGATGGTCTCGTAGTAGGTCCAGCCACCGGACTCGCTGCTGGACCCGCCGATGATCATGTTGTTCATGGTTCCCTGGCCCTGCGCGGGTATCTCCTCAGGGGCGAAGTTGGCTAGAGCGTCTAGCACGGTGTCCGCGATGCGGTTGCTGGTCTCGACGTTCCCAGCGACTACAGCGGACGGCGCTCTGGCGTTTAGCAGGCTGCCTTCGGGAGCTTGCATGCTGAGTGGGGCGTAGGTTCCGGCATTGGCGGGGAGGTCTTTGGGCAATAGGACGCGCAGCGCGAAGTAGCACGCCGAGCGCGTTACAGGCAGGGGGCAGTTGACGTTGCCTTGGACTGCTTCGGAGGTGCCGGAGAAGTCTATGTTCATGGAGTCGCCGTCTATCTTGACGGTCGCTTTTATAGTGACGTCCTCGTCGTTGGTGCCGTCGCCTTCGAGGTAGTCTTCGGCGGAGTATTCGCCGTCTGGCAGGTCGCGGATGGCTTCGCGGGTGCGTTTCTCGGTGTAGGAGATGACTTCGTTGAAGGCGGCCAAGACGGTCTCCCGGCCCCGGCTCTCTATCAGTTCGCCGATGCGAATTTCGGCTATGTTGTTGGCGGCTATCTGGGCTCGCAGGTCGCCTCTTCGGAGGACCGGGGTTCGGACGTTGGCTAGAAGGAGATCCAGGACATCCGCCACGTACTCGCTGCCCCGCACGAGCCGCACCGGCGGGATGATGATCCCCTCCTGAAATATTTCGGTCGAGTTCGACGGCATTGAACCGGGGCTCATCCCACCAACGTCCGAATGATGCGCCCGTGTGACCGCGTAGCCGATAATTTCTTCGTCGTGCGCGACCGGCGAGACGAGCGTTATATCCGGTAGATGCGTCCCGCCGGAGTAGGGATCGTTGATGGCGAAAACGTCCCCCGGCTCAGGCTCCCGGACCATGATAGCTTTCACGGCCTCGGGCATTGCCCCGAGATGCACGGGGATGTGCTCGGCCTGCGCTACCATGCGGCCTTCGGCGTCGAAGAGAGCCGTTGAGCAGTCCCGCCGCTCTTTTATGTTCGAGGAGTACGCGCCCCGGATGAGGACCGCGCCCATCTCTTCGGAGATTCCAGCTAGGGCGCTTGCCAGCACCGAGAGCGTCACCGGATCTAGTTTTACATTACTCATCGTTCTTCTCCATCACCAGCGTACCGACATCGTCCACCTTGCCTTGCCAGCCCGGCCTCACCACGAACGTCGCCTCCCGGAACTCTACTATCGCCGGTCCTTCGACCTCCGAGCCTACGCCCATTTTTTCGCGGTCCATCACGGGGACCTCCATCCACTCTCCATCGAAGTTTGCTTGTCGTCGCTCGGCTTCCGGGTTGTCGGAGGTTTCGGATTCCGAGAGATCTGGCTTCTCCACCGGGACGGTGGCTATGAGCCGCAGGTTTACTAGCTCCACGGCTTCGTCCTCCATGCGGTAGCCGTAGCGTTGCTCGTGTGCGGCGTGGAAGCGGTCTTCGAGTTTCGCCGGGTCGTCGGCCTCCACCGTCAACTCGAAGGATTGACCGGCGTAGCGCAGGTCCGCCCGCCGGGTGTTCTGAGGATCTTCGAGGTCGTTGGTTGCAGAGGTCTCCATCTCCTCGAAGCGTTCATTTAACTGTTTGGTATCGACTTCTTCGAGGGATTCGAGGTAGGGGCGGACGTAGTCGCGGCGCAGGTCGGAGATGGCTAGGCCGAGGGCGCTCAGTACGCCTCCGGCGTGCGGGATCAGGACGGTCTCCATCCCCAACTCCTCCGCGAGAGCGCATGCATGCAAACCTCCTGCGCCACCGAAAGCCAGCAATGCGAACTCCCTCGGGTCCAGGCCACGCTCCACGCTAATAACGCGCAACGCCCGCGACATCTCCGCGTTCGCCACGCGCACGATGCCGAGCGCCGCTTCCTCCGCCGAGAGCCCGAGCTTCTCGCCCAGAGTCGAGAGCGAGTTCTCCGAGAGATCCCGCCGCAGCACCACCTCTCCGCCAAGCTCCGCGCCGTCGTTCAGATACCCGAGAAAGAGATTTGCATCCGTGACCGCCGGTTCCTCGCCACCTTTATCGTAACCGGCGGGTCCGGGTTCAGCTCCCGCCGAATGAGGCCCGACGCGCAGCGCACCACCGGCATCCGCCCAGGCGATAGAGCCGCCGCCCGCGCTAACGGTATGTACGTCTACCATCGGGAGCTTTATGGGTACTCCGGCCACGACCGTCTCCGTGGTGGTCTGTGCTTCACCGTCGATGATTGGTGCGACATCCGTGCTGGTGCCGCCCATGTCGAAGGTCAGTAGATTCTCGTAGCCGCCGAGTGAGCCGACGTAGGCCGCACCCACGACGCCGCCCGCCGGCCCCGACAACACGCATCCGGCTGCGTCCGCGATGGCATCCTCCACTCGCACCACGCCCCCTGAAGACTGCATGATGAGCGGTGACGGGACTCCAGCCTCCTCCGCTTTACCGGCGAGATTCTTCAGGTAGGCGGCTAGCTTCGGGGCGAGGTAGGCGTCAGCGGCGGTGGTCGAGAATCGCTCGTACTCGCGGAACTCCGGCAGGACTTTGCTGCTGAGGGAGATATGAGTGCCGGGGAGTGCGTCACGCAGGGCTTCGCCGATTTGTCTTTCGTGTTCCGGGTGGGCGAAGGCGAAGAGGAGACAGACGGCAACGGCTTCCACATCCGCTTTCTTTACGGCTTCGATCGTTTGTTTGAGGCTCTCTGTATCCAGAGCTGAGATCTCGCCTTCCGGTCCCATGCGTTCCTTGACGGTGAAGCGGAGTTCACGGGGAACGAGTGGGGGAGGTCGATCCACGCTCAAGTCATACAACGACGGGCGGTTCTGGCGGGCGATCTCCAATATGTCGCGGAAGCCTTCGGTGGTGACAAGGGCCATCTTCGCGCCGCGGCGTTCGAGGAGCGCGTTGGTCGCGACGGTCATGCCGTGGGCGAGGGCTGTTACAGAGGCGGCGTCGACTTTGGAGGTTTGGATCGCACTCATCACGCCCTCGGATTGGTCCTGCGGAGTGGACGGCACTTTCGCCGTAACGAGCGTCCCGTCACCCAGAGCCACGAGGTCCGTGAAAGTTCCGCCGACATCTATGCCGAGCCGAAGTTCGCTCACCCGCCACCTCCGAAGAGCGTAGCGAAGACGGTAAAGAGCGTGCGGATGCCGAGGAAGAGCGCAACGAGCACGACGATACCGCCGATAATGTTTCCGAAAACGCCGTTCTTATACTGACCGAGTAGATCCGAGCGGTTCATTATGATCAGGAGGAAGATCGCGACCATCGGGAGGAGCAGACCGTTGGCGGCTTGAGCGAAGATGATGATCTGGGTTGGGCTCGCGCCGACCGAGGCGGCCAGAACGGTCCCGAAGATGATGATCGACATCCACACCGCCCGAAACTTCCAACTCTTCAAGTCTCGTCCCCACCCGAAAGCGCCGGAGGTCGCGTAGGCCGCCGCTAGAGGCGCTGTCACCGCGCTCGTCATCCCGGCGGCGAAGAGGCCGGTGGCGAAGAAGAACTTGGCAGAGGGACCGAGCAGGGGTTCGAGTTGCTGGGCCATATCGGCGGCGGTGGCGATCTCCGTGTTCGTACCGAAGAAAGCCGCCGCGCCGGTAACGATGATTGCCAGCGTGACCAAACCTCCAAGCGTGATGGAGGCTATGGTGTCGGTCCTCGATTGAGCCAAAGCCTCGCCCGTCGGCACGCTCTCGGGCCACTTATCCTGCACCGAACTCGAATGCAGAAAGAAGTTGTAGGTGACAACCGTCGTCCCGATCAGCGCGATCACCGTAACCAGCGAGCCATCAGGAATACCCGGTGCGAAGAGCCCGGCCAGAATATCCCCGACATTTGGCTGCACGATTATAGCCGTCACCAGAAACACGATGCTCATAACGATAACGAGCGTCACCAGCACCCGCTCAATCACTTTGTACGCCCCCGAAGCCAGAAGCGCGAACGCCGCCACCCCAATAACCACCGCCCATAGAGTCGACGAGCCGCCCAGCGAGGCCAGACCCGAAGCCGCCCCGGTGATGTTGCCCGTTTCGAAGGCTGCCGCTCCGATAGTTATCGCCCCGACGATCAACGCGATAGCCAGAACCTTCATGATCGGGTTATCGAACGTCGACCTCAGAGCCTCGCCGAGTCCTTCGCGGCTGACGATCCCGAGCCGCGCACTCATCTCCTGCAGAATCATCGTCGCGATAATCGAGAAAGCCAGCGCCCACA
>JBGTDE010000331.1:0-4570 GCA_041748475.1 Rubrobacteraceae bacterium
GGTCGACTACGAATCGCTCGACGATGCGACGGCGCAGCTCGGTCAGTGGGACGAGGCCAAGTGCGCGGAGAACGCTCAAGACGCCGCTTCCAACGAAGATATTGTAGGTTGGATCGGGCCGTTCAACTCCGGTTGCGCGGCGGTGCAGATCCCGATCCTGAACAAGGCCGGTCTTCCGATGGTCTCCCCGGCTAACACGTACATTGGTCTGACCAAGCCTGGCGGCGAGTCCGACGAGCCCGACAAGTACTATCCAAGCGGCGAGCGTAACTACTCCCGTGTGATCGTGGCCGACGACAAGCAGGGCGCCGCTGGCGCCGCTCTCATGGAGGAAGAGGGCTTGGAGTCCGTCTACATCCTCGACGACAAGGAGACCTACGGTAAGGGTCTCGCCGACCAGTTCGAGAAGGCCGCTGAGAAGGCGGGCATCGAGATCGTCGGTCGCGAAGGTATCGACGGTTCAGCCTCCAACTATCGTTCGCTGATGAACAAGATCAAGCAGGCCGACCCCGATGCTATCTACTTCGGTGGCATTATCGAGAACAACGCGGCCCAGATCCTCAAGGACAAGGTCGGCGCGGGTATGCCAAACGACGAAGTCGCGTTTATCGGCCCGGACGGCATCTTCGTGGACAGCTTGATCGAGCAGGCCGGAGACGCTTCCGACGGCATCTTCGTGACCTTTGGTGGTCTCCCCGAGAGCGAGCTCTCCGACAAGGGCAAGGAGTTCGTCAAGAACTACGAGAGCAAGTACGACGATGAGATTCAGCCATACACCGCCTACGCTTACGAGGCCGCGAACGTCATGTTCGATGCCATTGAGCGGGCTGCGGAAGAGGCTGGCGGCGTTCCGGATAGGGCCGCAGTGCTTGAGCAACTCTACGCTACGGAAGACTTCGACGGCGTGCTCGGCACCTGGAGCTTCGACGAAGACGGCGACACGTCTCTCACGGAGCTCTCCGTCCAGAAGGTCGAGGACGGTAAGTTCAAGCTCGACCGGGTACTCGACGTCAAGGATCTCGTCTAGTCCACGAGTCAACTTTTTACGGGGATCGTCGTTCAAACGGCGATCCCCGTTTTAGAACGGGAGAAAGATGACGACGGGTGACGCAACAAAGACTCGTTCTGGAGCCTTGCTGGACAGCATAAGATCCTCTAGCTGGTCGTCGCGATTTGCGGTTTTACTCATGGGCATTCTGCTGGTCGCGTTGTTTATTCAGGCGGTAGCTAGTCCGGGACAGTTCGTCTCGCAATTGCTTATAGGAATAACCAATGGGGCGATCATCTCGCTCATCGCGCTTGGATACACGCTGGTCTATGGCATTATCGAACTTATCAACTTCGCTCACGGCGACAACTTTATGATCGGCTCTTTCGTCGGTCTTACGCTTCTCGCGGGCCTCGGCTTGTTCTCTCCGATCAGCGGCGATTCCAGTGTGATCTTGAAGATTATCGGTGTGCTTGGCGCTCTCGTAGTAGCGATGGCCGTCTGTGGCTTCATCAACGTAGCCATAGAACGAGTGGCCTATAAACCACTGCGGCGGTCGCCGCGATTGGCGGTGCTAATTACCGCAATCGGGATGTCGTTCGTTCTCCAGAATGTCGGGCTTGTGTGGAAGGGACCGGCTCAGGTTCCGTTCCCCGAGTTGATCTCCAGTGCGAACATCTTCTCGGGCAACTCAATCATCTTTCGCTGGAAGGATCTTTTCGTTATCTCAGCGACGATTCCGCTACTCCTCGGACTCTCCTATTTCATCAAGAACACCAAGCAAGGCAAGGCGATGCGGGCTGTCGCTCAGGACAAAGACGCCGCCGCGATGGTCGGCATCAACGTTAACCGGACCATCTCCGTCACGTTCCTACTCGGTGGGATACTGGCGGGAGCTTCGGGCGTCATGTTCGGGCTCTTCAACGGGATCACCGTCTTCAACATCGGCTTCACTCAGGGACTCTACGCCTTTACTGCGGCGGTTCTCGGTGGAATCGGCAACTTGAGCGGGGCCGTTCTTGGAGGTTTCCTGATCGGGGTAATCGGTTCGATGGCGGACCAGTACATCGGCGTGCGGTGGACGTCCATCGTGATCTTCGGAGTTTTGATCCTGGTTCTGGTCTTCCGTCCGAAAGGCTTGCTCGGCGACCGCTCGGCGACTCAGGGAGGTGGTGAGTAGCATGGCGCTCCTCAAGAGATACGGCTTACCCGCCGGACTCATCCTACTGGCGTTTATCTTCCCGCTCGTCGACCCGGCGATAGAGGCGACGCTCGGCAAGAGCTTGCTGTTCTCGTCGATCATCATCGCGGTCTACGTGATGTTGGCCCTTGGTCTAAATATCGTGGTCGGTTTCGCCGGTCTTCTGGACCTCGGGTTCGTGGCGTTCTACGCGCTAGGCGCTTACGTGGCGGGCTGGCTGGCCTCGGGACACTTCAAGCAGTTCAGTTTCTCGTTCCTCTCAGCGGCCCCGACGGAGACGGTGAGCGGGACTCCCGTGCCCGGCATCCACCTGTCTTTCTGGATCATACTAGTGCTCGCTGGAGCTTTTACGGCTCTGTGCGGTGTCATAATTGGAGCTCCGACCCTGCGGCTGCGGGGGGATTACCTGGCAATAGTCACGCTCGGGTTTGGGGAGATCATCCCGCGCTTCTTCCAGAACGGCGACAACCTCGGTGGCTTCAACCTGACAAACGGCACCGTGGGCATCAAGCCGATAGATTCACCGGGATTTCAGTTCCTGCCGGATTCGCTGCCCGCTTGGCAGCAATTTGGGACGCTGGACTTGCACCCGTGGTACTACACGATACTGGTGCTGGTGCTGATCACGGTCTACGTCAACGTTCGGCTGCGGGACTCGAAACTCGGGCGGGCTTGGATCTCCGTCCGCGAGGACGAAACAGCCGCCGCTGCAATGGGTATCAACCCGGTCACCACAAAACTTTGGGCCTACGCCCTCGGGGCGACTTTCGGCGGTATAGCGGGCGCGTTCTACGGTGCTTTCGTGTCGAGTATCTTCCCGACTAGCTTCTCGTTCAACGTGTCCATCCTGATACTTTGTATGGTCGTTCTGGGTGGGATGGGAAACATCTATGGTGTGATCCTCGGGGCGATAGCGTTGCAGGGTCTCAACTTCTACCTGCTGCCCCAGATCAACAACTGGGTCCACGCTCTGGGCGAAGCAGTCGGAAGCCCGTTGCTCGCTACGGCGGACATACCCAAGTACAACTTCTTCATATTCGGTGTGATACTGGTTCTTATGATGTTGCTGCGACCAGAGGGAATCATCCCGAACCGCCAACGGCAGGAGGAACTGCACGAGGGCGATGATGACGACAGTGTCTCGGGGGCGGCCAGTGCCTGATACAAACGGAAATCAGACATCAGAGACGAAAAATATCATGGAGGCCCGTGGGATCACGAAGATATTCGGTGGTCTGGTAGCGGTCAACTCGGTCGATTTCGTTATCCCCGAGAGGTCCATCGTCAGCTTGATCGGACCAAACGGCGCGGGCAAGACGACGTTTTTCAACATGGTGAGCGGACTTTTCGAGCCGACCTCTGGCGTCTTCGAACTCGCAGGAAAGAACGTCACTAACCTGAAGGCTCACCAACGGGCTCAGCTGGGCATTGGACGGACTTTCCAGAACATCCGGCTCTTCGGAACGATGAGCGCCGTCGACAACGTTCTCTCGGGGATGCACACCAAGATCGGGAGCACGATCCTGGGCTCTATCTTCCGAACACCCGGCACTCGACGGGCGGAGGACGATGGACGCGAGCGAGCGACGGATTTGCTTGATTTCGTCGGTATTCGGAACCGCGAGACGTTTGCCAAGAACCTATCTTACGGGGATCAACGTCGCCTGGAGATAGCGCGGGCTCTCGCATCAGAGCCGAAACTGCTCCTGCTGGACGAGCCAACAGCCGGGATGAACCCTCAGGAGACGGCGAAGCTCACGGACTTGATGCGCCGGTTGCGGGGGGAACGTGGGATCTCGGTTTTGCTCATCGAGCATGAGATGCGTGTCATCATGAGCATCTCGGATCGCGTAACGGTCCTTGACCACGGAGAGAAGATTTCCGAGGGACTACCCGCGGAAGTCCGCGAGGATCCCAAGGTAATCGAAGCGTACCTCGGCACAGCTAAAACTGGCTAGAAAGAGACTGGAAATATACTCATGCCACTCCTCGAAGTACAAGACATGCACAGTTACTACGGCAACATCCACGCCCTTCGTGGCGTTTCCCTGACCGTCGAAGAAGGTGAGGTCGTCACCCTGATCGGCTCGAACGGAGCAGGCAAAACGACGACTCTTCGCTCTATCCACGGCATGCTCCCACCCAAGCGGGGCAAAGTTATCTTCCAGGGCGAGGAGATACAAGGCACCGCGGCCCACGACATGATCGGCAAGGGAATCGCCCAGAGCCCGGAAGGGCGCAAGATATTCGCCCGCATGACCGTCCGCGAGAACCTCGAAATGGGCGCTTACCACCGCAACGACCGCGACGGCATCAAGACCGACATGGATCGAGTCTTCGAGCTTTTCCCACGCTTGCTAGAGCGTGTAAAACAGGAGGCC
>JBGTDE010000332.1:0-7290 GCA_041748475.1 Rubrobacteraceae bacterium
GGTCGCCTTCGGTCTCAACGATTCCGAGCTACCTCAGAAGCACGGTTTCCCGGTTCGGTTGGTCGTGCCGGGGATCTACGGGTACGTCTCCGCTACGAAGTGGCTCACGGAGATAGAGCTCACGAATTGGGACTTTGATGCTTACTGGATCCAACGAACCTGGACCAAGGAAGGTCCGATCAAAACGCAGTCCCGCATCGACACGATCAAAGGCAACGACAACCTCTCCGCCGGTAAGATCGGTGTCGGCGGCGTAGCCTGGGCTCCCCACCGCGGCATTGACCGCGTGGAAGTCTCAACCGACGACGGCGACACCTGGAACGAAGCCCGCCTCGCCGCCCAACTCGATAAGGACACCTGGCGACACTACATGTACGACTGGGACGCCAAACCCGGCGACTACACCGTCAAAGTTCGAGCTACCGACGGCGAGGGTGACACTCAGACCAGCAAGACCACCAAACCCCACCCAAACGGTGCCTCCGGTCACCACACTATAAAAGTCTCCGTAGCCTAAAAACAGCCCTGAAAGCTTTACCAGGCTAACTCTATATCTAAAGTTTAGGTTTATGACAAAAACTTGAGTTTTGAATGCAATCCGCAGAGAAATGGCGATCTGTAACCGAAGTGTTGCCAAAGAGTAACGGTATCGTAACGTCGCGGAAAGGGAGATGTAACGAGGTGGGGGTAGTATTCATTTTAGCCGGACTCCGACCGATGGGACATTTCCCCCCTCCAGATCCCATCGGTCGGGTCGGTATTTTTTTGTCCTAACTATCCTGTCGCACATCGTTTATGTACGGATGTCCAAACTTTGGAATGCCGGATAGTTCCCCGTTATTCGACCACCTGCTTTGCTATAGCGTTGGCGTTCAATCAGTGTTAACTTGCGCATATTGATTGATTTCGTCGTCGAGTTGTTTTCCACGGTGGAGAAGGCTCGTTCGGCTAGAGAAGGAGCTACTATGGCACGCACTCGAAGCATAGACATCAGTCGTCGGGATTTTTTGAGGATCAGTGGCGTTGGTCTGACGGGGGCGGCTCTGTTAGGTGTGGCCGGTTGCGGCGGCGGCACAATCTCCGGCGGCAACGATGGCGGGGGTGGAGGCGGAAGCACGTTCATCTTTGGTCGCGGCGCCGACTCCGTCACGCTGGACCCGCCACACTCCACAGATACCGAATCATCGAAGGTGATCCGTCAGATGTTCGACGGCCTAGTCGCTTTCGAGCCGGAAACCACGGATGTAGTACCTGCGCTGGCAAAGGAAGTTCCGGAGCCCGAGGAAGATGGAAAGGTCTATACGTTCAAGCTGCGCGAGGGCGTGAAGTTCCACGATGGCGAGACGTTGGACGCTGATGCTGTAGTCACCAACTTCGAGCGGTGGAGGTTCACGGACAACCCGCTGCATAAAGGAGGCGGTAGTCAGGGCGGGGACTTCTCCTATTATCAGGCGCAGTTCGGTGGCTTCGACGACGAGAGCATCATCAAGAAGGTCGAGGCGGTGGATGATATGACTGTCAAGATTACGCTGGACGAAGCGCAGGGTCCATTCATGAAGAACCTGGCTATGCAAAATTTCACCATCATCTCGCCGAAGGCTCTCAAAAAAGATGTCGAGGGTTTCTGGCAGAAGCCCATCGGCGGTACGGGAGCCTTCAAGTTCGTGGAGTGGAAGAAGGGCTCGGAGGTGCGGCTGGAAGCGTTCAAGGATTGGTGGGGCGCGGACGTGCCGGTTGAGGAAGGCGGCGGCGGCCCCAACGTCGATAAGATCGTGTTCAAGTCAATCCCGGACAACACTTCGCGCATCGCGGCTCTAAACGGCGGCGACCTGACCGCGGCGGACGGACTCACGCCGGAGGACATCCCGGCCATCGAAGACGGGGATTCGCTCAAGGTTCAGTTCCGGCCACCGTTGACGGTTGGGTATCTGGCGATGAACACACAGAAGAAACCCTTCGACGACCCTAAGGTCCGCCAGGCCATCAACTACGCCATAGACATGGAGAAGATCACTAAAGCCTTCTTCGGCGACACCGGACAAGTAGCCTCAAACTACATGCCCCCGACCGTCCCATACTTCGACAAGTCCATAGAACCCTACGGCCACGACCCCGAAAAGGCCAAGCAACTCCTGAAAGAAGCCGGACAGGAGAATCTGGAGACCGAGTTGTGGTACATGCCGATACCGCGTCCTTACATGCCCGACGGCAAGGGCATAGCCCAGGTCATGCAAAACGACCTCAAGGAAGCCGGTATAACGGTCAAGCTAAAGACGTTCGAGTGGGGGACATACCTGGACAAGACAGGTCGAGGCGAGCATCCGATGTGCCTGCTCGGCTGGACCGGAGACAATGGTGACCCGGACAACTTCTTGAACGTATTGTTGTCGAGCACGACGGCGACGAAAACGGACGCTTTGAACGTCGCGTACTACAAGAACCCCGAGGTGGACAAGATCCTCAAGAAAGGACAGACGACGATCGACGGTAACGAGCGCCGAGACATCTACTACGAGGCACAGAAGAAGCTGGTGGAGGATGCGCCGTGGGCGCCCATCGCTTATGCCAAGGTGCCGGTCGGCCTCAAGAAAGAGGTCGAGGGCTTCCTGCCGGGCGCGACGGGTGGCGAGGCCTTCAACACAGTCGCCATAAAGGAGTGAGCATAGCCAGCAGGTAGTTCGGGAGCGGCTCGCCCCGCTCCCGGCAACTTAGTAGGAGGTAAGGGTTCTGGCGCAGTTCGTTGGACGGAGGATCTTACAGATAATCCCGGTACTTTTAGGGGTTTCCATCCTCGTCTTCTTCATGGTGCGTGCGATACCCGGCGACCCGGCTCAGATACTTCTGGGCCAGAATGCCACTCAAGAGCAAGTCGCCAACCTCCGGGCGAACATGGGATTGGATAAGCCCCAGATCGTGCAGTACGGCCTCTTTCTCAAGGACGCAGCAACCGGAAACCTCGGAGAATCCATCACTACAGGAAGATCGGTAACGGCGGAGCTGGGTGCGAGGCTCCCGGCGACGGTCGAATTGACGCTGACCGCTATGCTCATAGCCGTGCTCATCGGTGTGCCGGTCGGAGTGGTGGCGGCTGTCAAACAGTATTCGTGGCTGGATAAAATTACCTCCGTCATCGCGCTCACGGGGATAAGCATGCCCATCTTCTGGCTCGCGATGATTTTGATCGTCATCTTCGCCGTCAACCTGCAACTCTTCCCCGTTACCGGACGATTAGGTACAAACACCTCGATCTCCGCTATCACCGGCTTGGTGCTGGTGGATTCCTTACTCACGCTAAACTTCGCTGGTTTCTGGGACGGTTTCATGCACCTTGTACTACCGGCGGTAGCCCTCGGCACAATCCCGATGGCGGTCGTGACCCGCATGACGCGGAGCAGCATGTTGGAGGTCATGAACGAGGACTACGTCCGGACGGCGCGGGCAAAAGGTGTCGTCCCGTGGCGCGTGGTCTTCAAGCACGCGCTTCGCAACGCCATGTTGCCGACGGTGACGGTTATTGGGTTGCAGGTCGGGCTCTTGATGGGCGGGGCTGTGATCACGGAGACCATCTTCGCGTGGCCGGGGGTTGGGCAGATCGCCTACGAATCAATCAACCGGCGCGACTACGCCATGATCCAGGGCGTAGTACTCTACGGGGCTTTGCTATTTATGCTGGTCAACTTGCTGGTGGACTTGTTGTACGCGGTTCTCGACCCGAGGGTGAGGTACTAGGATGGCCGAGGCGAGCGCCGGTGTCACCGTTACGACGGGGGAAGTACAGGCCAGGAGTCGCCGCGAAGACTTTCAGCGGGCCTTTCTAGGCAATCGTCTCGCGGTCTTTGGGGCGGTGGTGTTGACGGGGTTCATCCTTATGGCGATCTTCGCGCCGTTGCTTGCGCCCTATGATCCGCTGGAGCAGGACATAGTAAACAAGTTCGCGCCACCGAGCAGTCAGCATCTGCTGGGGCAGGATGAGATCGGGCGCGACATACTATCGCGCGTGATCTACGGTGCCAGAATCTCCCTGACAGCGGGCCTCGCCGCCGTAGGCATAGCCACCACCGTCGGAACCGTGGTCGGAGTCACCGCCGGTTACTTCGGGCGCTGGGCCGATGCTATTTTGATGCGGATAATGGATGTCATCCTCGCGTTCCCGAGCATCTTGCTGGCTATCGTGATCGTAACGATCCTCGGTCCCAGCCTGAAGAACGCGATGCTCGCCATCGGGATCGTCTTCGTACCCCAGATAGCGCGGGTCGTCCGCTCAGTGGTCATCTCCGTGCGCGAGCGCGACTACATCGAAGCCGAACGCGCCATCGGCGCGGGCAACACCCAGATCATAATTTCCGGTATTCTGCCAAACAGTCTCGCCCCCCTTATAGTCCAGGCCACCCTCACCCTCGCTACTGCTATCCTGGACGTTGCAGCACTCTCGTTCCTCGGGCTTGGCGCACAAGCGCCGTCCCCCGAGTGGGGAGCTATGCTGACCGATGCTTTCAAGAGCGGGTACAGTGTATTCACCAGCGGGCAACACGCTATTCTCTTCCCCGGCATCGCTATCGCGCTATCAGTGCTCTCGGTCAACTTTATAGGGGATGGATTGCGCGACGCGCTTGATCCTCGCCGTCGGGGATAGAAACCGACCCGAAAATCCTGGGTCGAGATTGCTTTGTAACTCAGGGACGGTATTATTTACGTTCGTGAGACAGAGAGATTTCGAGACCCGTACCAGCCGTGGCGTCCGTAGGCGCCCGAACAAGACTACCTACTACCGGAAACGGTCGCGCACGGGACTCAAGCTGCTCGCGTTCGGGGGGATCGCCCTGATAATGGCCTCCTTCGCGCTGGTGTTGATGGATGCCCGGATACTCGGTTCGATCGCCGCGCCACCCCCACCAAAAGACGAGACACTACGCCTCACCGTACCCAAAATGAAGCGCGTAAAGTCCATCCCGGTCTACACTTCTGCGCCGGATAACAATCGAAAGCTCGACGCGGGAGCCATTCACATAAAAGGCACTGGAAACCCCTGGGAACGGGAGGCCAACGTCTACATCGCTGGACACCGGCTAGGTTATCCGAGGACCGGCAGCTTCTTGGTCTTCTACGACTTGAACAAGCTTCGCAACGGCGATAGAGTCGTCCTCAAAGATACTGAAGGAAACAAATACATCTACAAAGTTTTCAACAAGATGGTCGTGCCGCCAACCAAAATCTCCGTCACCAATCCAATCGCCGGAAAGAATATTGTCAGTCTCCAGGCTTGCACGCTCCCAGATTACTCCCAGCGCTTGATCGTGCAGGGCGAACTCGTAGAGCAACGCAACGTCTGACAAAGCTAGTCAGCGTTCCAGCACTCCAGCTCATCAGGAACTCGCTCGTCCCAGCTTGCCCGGTTGGTCTCGCGCCAGTGTTGTTCGCGGTCGTCGCTCAATTAGCGTTCCTCACGGGCGTAGGGTACACCGAGGGCTGCGGGGGCTCCCAGTCGTTTACGAGCGCTGGATGCTGAAAGCGCGATCAGGACCAGAATGGTCAGTAGATACGGCAGCATCGACAGAAACTCCGCTGGAATAACATCCACGCCAGCGGCCTGAAGAGCGAAGTTAGCGGCTAGAGCTACACCGAACAAGTACGCGCCAAGAAGCGCCCGCCACGGACGCCAGGCGGCGAAGACCACCAGGGCCAGTGCGATCCACCCAATCCCCGCCGTCGTCCCCGCGCCGTTCCACGACTGAACCCGCGCCAGTATCTGATAAGCTCCACCCGCACCGGCGAGCAACCCACCAACGATAACGTGCGCATACCGCAGCCGGGCAACGCTGAGTCCCATCGCGTCCGCCGTCTCAGGGGATTCGCCACACGCCCGCAAAGCAAGGCCCGTCCGGGTCCGCATCAGGTAGAAAGCCGCCAGACCAACCACGATCCAACTGACGTAAACCAGTGGATCCTGGTCAAAGAGAATTCGTCCCACGATTGGAATATCCGCGAGAAACGGTATCCGAAGATCTGAAACACCTGGACCTAAAGGGTCTCCCTCGATTGGATTGCCGAGGAACGTCGCGAGGCCGGTCCCGAAGATAACCAGCGCAAGACCGCTCACTATCTGATTGGCCCGCATCGTGACACTGAGGAAAGCATGAACGGCGGCCAACCCACCGCCAGCGAGCGTACCGGCTACAAGACCGACGACCGGGTTACCCGAGGCCGCTGCCGCCAGGAAAGCGGTGACTGCTCCGAGGAGCATCATTCCCTCGACCCCGAGGTTGAGCACGCCGGAGCGTTCGGCCAGTATCTCGCCGGTTGCGGCAAAGACCAGCGGTGTACCGGCGGAGACAGCCGCCGCTATCGTGAGCACCCAAACGGCATCATTCATGCTTGGGCTTCCATCGGTTTGGTCCGGCGGCGTGAAGTCAGGCGGTAGCGGATGAATAGTTCACCGGCCAGGGCGCAGAGCAGGATCGCACCCTGCAACATAAACGAGACTTCGGTAGGAACCCCGCCGCCCCCCGGTATGCTCTGGAGCGCGGAGCCCGCATTTTGCAATCCACCTAGAAGGACCGCGACCACCACCACACCGAACGGGTTCGACCGGGCCAACGCCGCCACGATGATCCCCGTGTATCCGAAGTTTACCGAGAGTCCCGCCGGGTCCAGCGCATGGGCGATACCGGCCACCTCACCCGCGCCCGCAAGCCCGGCCAATCCGCCCGAAAGTAGCAGTATGATCACGATAGTGCGGCGTATCGGGATTCCCGCGTACAATGCCGCGCCTGGTGAGTCGCCGACTACTCGCACGTCGAAGCCGAATCGGGTTCGGGTGAATAGGATCCACAAAAGTACCACCGCTACGAGTGCCACCGCGAGCCCGAGGTGGATCCTGGTTGAGGTGATGATCGGGAGGAACGCTTCCTCCGGGAAAGGTTTGCCCTGGGGAAAATTAGTCGTGGTCGAATCGCGCCAGAAAGAGGCGGAGCCGAAGATCAAGTAACGCATAAGGAACAGCGCGACGAAGTTAAGTAGCAGGGTAGTGATGATCTCCGAGGTTCCCAGCCAGGCTTTCGCGAGTGCTGGCGGTAGCACCCACAACGCTCCTCCAACGGCCCCGAAAAGGAACACGACGAAGATTGCGACCGGATTCGGCATCCCCGGCGCGAGAGCTAGAGCGGCCCAAGACGCCATTATTGCCCCGACGTACAACTGGCCCTCCGCCCCGATGTTGTAGAGCTGCATCCGAAACGCGACCGCCGCGGCTAGTCCCGTCAGGATCAGGGGTATAGCCACCGCCAGGGTGTC
>JBGTDE010000333.1:0-2512 GCA_041748475.1 Rubrobacteraceae bacterium
GTCGAACTGCTCGATCAAGGTCTCACGGTTCTTGTTGTTCTTCTCGTACTCGCGCACCCGACGAATCTGCTCGGCGTTCAGCGAATCAATGGCTTTCGTGACATTGCCGACGTTGAGGTCATCGTAGTTCTCGATGGGGAAGGTATCCAGAACTTCGACCTCGACGACGTGCAAACCTTCCTTGAAGTAGGAGAACGGCGCGTACATCATGTCCATGTACGTGTTGATTGACTCCTCGGCCAGCTTCTGGAAAGTCTCCCGCTGTCCTTCGGCACGCTGGACCATCTCCTGCGTCATGGCGCGATTCGCCTCAACCTGCTGGCGAAGCTCCTTGATCGAACCGTCAGCGACACCCTGCGCGAAACGGACATTCCGCTCCTGCATACCAACTGTGTGATCCACAGCGGACTTTAAGGAATCCCGCGCCGTCACAGCCAAATCTTCCATCGTCTTGTTAGCCTTCTGTATCGTAGTAGCCATCAAACATTCTCCTTACTCAATCTCGTATATTCGACTATGTGCAATGTACACATATATACAGTCCTGTCAAGAGAGTATTTGCTGTCTGTAACAATGCTTTGATCTTTTTGTAATCGGTATGTTATCTAGGGATGGTAAGCTTCCGGGGTGTTAGAGAAAACCAGCGAGGTCCGGTTGATGGCCGGGCTACATGAGGTGATCGAATGATTATCAAAAAACTTATGCTTTTGGTGGCGGCGCTAGCTATGGTTACGGCTCTTGCCGCTTGCGGGTCGTCCGAGAGTAATTCCTCTGGGGACGGTAACAAAAAGGAGAAGGCTTCCGAGAGTGCGAAGAAGGATCCGGAGAGCGCGAAGAAGAAGCCGGAGACCACGAAGAAGGAAAAGACGGGCAAGAAAAAGGATAAGAAGAAAAGGTTTTTGGCGGAGCCTGCGGAGGATCCGACCCTGAGTCTGAGCATTCCCAAGCTCGACAAAGAAATAGAGGAAATTCCAACCGGGCGTGGTGACGACACGCAGCTTTTGGAGGAGAACGCGGCGGTTCACTTGTTGTATACGGGCTTCCCGTGGCAGAAGGTGGCGAACGTCTATTTGGCTGGGCATGTCGAGGGCTACGAGGGCACGCCGAGCTACAAAGCTTTCGAGGGGCTCAAGACGCTCGAAAACGGGGATGAGGTGGTCGTGACGGATGCCAACGGTACCGAGTATAGCTACGAGGTCTACGAGAAGATGGTCGTTCAGCCCACGGATGTCGAAGTACTGGACCGGGTGCCGGGCAAGAACATCGTCACTCTTCAGACGTGCGAGCTAGTGAACGTGGACGAGAACGGCAACCCTGATTACTCCAACACCGAGCGTCTCGTGGTTCGTGGCGAGTTGAAGGATGTAAAGTCCTAGACACTTTCGTAGAAACACAAGCCCGCGAAACAGGGGATCGAGGCTAAATAGCTTTGGTCCTCTGTTGTTTTGGTTTGGGCTCGCGTTTGGTCTAGACTGCGGGAATGTTACTTGGCTTGGATCTCGGCACGGGTTCGGCGAAAGCTCTTTTGATTTCCTCTCAAGGAGAAATACTTGGTGAAGGAGCCGAATCTTACAGAGTTGGAAGCCCGCATTCCGGCTGGGCGGAGTCGGACCCCGAGGAATGGTGGAATTCAGTGCTTCGGGCCGCAAGAACCGCCATCGGGGAGCATGGCGCTTCCGTGCAGGGAATTGGACTATCCGGCCAAATGCACGGAGTCGTTCTGTGCGAAGCGAACGGCAACCCTCTACGAAACGCCATCCTCTGGGCGGATGCCCGCTCGGGAGAGCAACTCTCAACCTACCGAAACCTGGGCGAAGATCTCGTACGCGACCTCGCCAATCCTATCACCACCGGTATGGCCGGACCCACGCTTCTGTGGCTGCGAGACCACGAATCGGAGGTGTATCAGGCGGCTCGTTGGGCGCTTCAACCGAAGGACTGGCTGCGTCTGAGGCTAACCGGAGAGGTCTTAGCGGAGCCGTCCGATGCTTCGGCCACGCTACTCTACAGTCTTCCAAAGGATGGATGGGCGTTCGGTGTTGTAGAGGATCTTGGTCTACGGAGTTCGTTGCTGCCCGACCTCGTTTCTTCTGGTGACGCGGCTGGTGAAGTTGCTCGGGAGGCAGCGGAAGCCCTGGGTATTAGAGCGGGTGCTACTGTTGCGGCGGGCGCGGGGGATACGGCGGCGGCCATGCTCGGGAGTGGGCTACTGAGTGCGGATCAAGCGCAGCTAACAGTCGGTACGGGAGGTCAAATCGTAGTCCTCCAGGACAAAGTATCGACCGACCTTGAAGGCCGAACACACCTCTACCGCACGGCATCTCCGGCGAATTCGGGCGGCACCGCTCCCTGGTACTCGATGGCTGCGATCCAGAACGCAGGACTTGCCCTGGAATGGGTAAGGAGCGTCCTCGGCGTGTCCTGGGAAGATGTCTACGAGGAGGCTTTCAGCGTCCCACCCGGTGCCGAAGGCGTAACCTTTACGCCATACCTGAGCGGCGAACGGACGCCG
>JBGTDE010000334.1:0-2603 GCA_041748475.1 Rubrobacteraceae bacterium
ACATCTTCTTCGTGCCGGTCGCCGCAGTGGTCGTAGGAGCCATATTCCTCAAGGAGAGCGTTGGGCTGTCGCTCCTCGTCGGCGGGGCGTTGGTCGTCTGCGGCATTTACCTCGCCAACCGCGAGCCCAAAGATAAGAAGACTAGGGCTTGACGCAGTCTCACCGCGACGGCATATTTACCAGTGGAGAGAGAGCCTGGAAGGAGAGACTATGACCCGTCCGCCCGTACCACCGTTCACCGAACAGACAGCCCGCGAGAAGGTCCAGAAAGCCCAGGATGCCTGGAATACCTGCGACCCCGAGAAAGTAGCCGGAGCGTACACCGAGGATTCCAAGTGGCGCAACCGGGACGAGTTCTTTGAGGGACGAGAGGCGATAATAGAGTTTCTGACGCGAAAATGGAAGCGGGAGCAGGATTACCGCCTGATGAAAGAGCTTTGGGCTTTCTCCGGGAACCACATCTCCGTGCGCTTCGAGTATGAGAGTCGTGACTCGAACGGACAGTGGTGGCGTAGCCACGGTAATGAACTGTGGGAGTTCGACGATGAAGGCTACATGCGCCGCCGCGACGCGAGCATCAACGATTACGAGATAGAGGAATCCGAGCGTAGAGTCTTTTAGGGTCTCTGCTAGACTTCGGGTTTCAATCTAGAGAGAGGAGCTTTGATGATCGACCATCTAGTTTTGTTCGCCGTGCGGGACGATGTTGCCTCGGAGGACGTCGAGGACCTCGTGTCGTCGGCCCACGCTCTTGGGCAATCGGTATCCAGTGTCGTGGAGCTCACCGTCGGGGAGGACTTCGCCGGACGGGGCGGCGGTTACACGCACGGTCTCTTCGCCCGTTTCGAGAGCCGCGACGGCCTGACGGAATACCTCAAACACCCCGACCATCTGGCGGTCGTGGAGAAACTGGACGAACGTACCACCGGTCGTCTAGTCGTTGATTACGAGGTCTAAAACCACGGTGGAGCGAGCCTACAAGAGCATCACGGTAAGCGAGTTGAAGAGTCGATTGGATGCGGGGACTCGTCCCGTGCTACTCGATGTGCGGGAGCCGTGGGAGTACGAGGCGGCGCGAATCGAGGGTTCCACGCTTGTCCCGATGCGGGAGATGGAGACAAGGTTCGGAGAGTTGGATCCCAGTGCTGAGACCGTCGTGATCTGCCACCACGGAACCCGCAGCGCCTTCATCACTCAACTCTTGGACCGTGCCGGATTCGACAATGTACTAAACCTCGAAGGCGGCGTGGATGCCTACTCTCAAGTCGACGCGACCATGCCGAGATATTAGAGACAGTCAGCGAGTTCCAGCTCCTGTAGCGTGGCGACCACCATGACGCCGAATCTCCAAGCGTTGCTACGACTACGAAGGCCACAAAACCAGTCGTGGAAAGAAAGCTCTCGGTGAATACCGGGGGCTACGCTCTGACTAGCTGACTATCCCAGAGCCGCCAGCTCTTGGGCAACTAGGAGGAACCCTTCACCTTGATCACGTCGTCCGCTGATTTGCCGGAGTCCATGCTTACGGAGCAACGAACGAAGTAGCTATCGAGTTTTTCGGGGGAAAGAGCTTTTCGGGTTGTCTTCGCCGGGACAAACTCTTTGGAGAAGGTGTTCCCGTCCAATGCGACACGGGCGTCGAGATCGAAGTAGAGGCTCGGCGAACCGCCGCGACTTTCGAGGATGCGACAGAGAGGCGGCGTCGCGACGCCTTTCGCCCAGCCACCGCTAACCAGGACATTTCCCCCTCGCCATTCGGCGCTCTCTACGTCTACGGCTGAGGACCGAGTCTCTCCTGCGCCGCAAGAGAACAGAAACAACGCTAGAGTGGCCAGCAGACTCGGTTTCCAGATACTTCGCGGCAACCAGCTGCTTTTGTCCATGCTGTATAGACTATCTCGTGGCTTGTATTTTGTCTTCGACCCGCCTGTAGACCTCGGCGGCGAGTCCTCGTGGCGAAGCGGATCGCTGCCGGAGAAGGACGGCTACTTCTTTCTCGGTGGATTCGCCCGAGACCTCGAAGGTCAGGACAACGGGGTCTGTGTCTTCGAGGCCGAGTTCCTCTTCCACCGTGCGTCGGACTTCTTCTGGTGGTTTCTCTGTGGCCTGGGCCAGGTCTTGGATCAAGGTTTCCGGGTCTAGCTCCTGGCAGATTTCGATATCTCCGTTTATGCGTCGCTCCCACCACCATTCAGCCTCGACACCGCTGAAGTTGCGGTTTATGAGATCCGTGGCGCGTTCGGCGAGCAATTGGTTCAGCTTTTCGGACATGAGGCGTTTATACCAGGAGCCGGCACCTCGGACATTCCACTCGACTACAATGTGTGACAGGGAACGACGGGAGAGGTGCTAATGCTGCTGGTACGGGATTCGATGACCCGCGAGATCGTGACGGTTGGACTGAAGACTACTGCCGTCGAGGCGTTGAAGTTGTGTCGCGAGCGTAGCGTTCGGCATCTGCCGGTGATGGAGGACGACGAGCTTTTGGGGATGGTCTCGGATCGCGACCTGCGCTCCGCTACTCCGGCGTTCGGCGACCCGGCACGAGCGGCTGCCCTACAGAAGATAGTCGTGTCGGACGTGATGACCTCTGATGTTGTAAC
>JBGTDE010000335.1:0-1866 GCA_041748475.1 Rubrobacteraceae bacterium
GGAACGAGCAAACGGCACACCGCTCACCGAGGACGAATACCAGCAATACTTCCGAGGCGTACTGTCGCGGAGGCTGCTGGAGAACGGGCTCATATGCCGGTGCGACGACAAGGATGAGCCGGTCATACAGTTCTCGCCGTCGTTGATTTCGGATGCCGATATGCTCTCCAAGATAGCCGAGATCACGAGCGACGCCATCACGGAGTTGGAAAAAGAACTGGGATACCGGAGCTAAGGATGGCGGGGAACGGGACCCCCGACGTTATCGTGGTCGGCGCGGGCCTCTCGGGCCTAACAGCTGCCCGAAACCTGGTGAACGCAGGTCTCGAAGTGCGGGTTCTGGAAGCTCGCGACCGTCCGGGAGGCCGTACCTGGGTGACGGAAGCTGGGGGTGTCACGGTGGATTTAGGTGGCGAGTGGGTAGATGAAGCGCACGCCGAGATCCGCGGTCTCATCGAGGAACTTGGGGTTGAGATCTACCCCTACGAACGTCGCAAAGAAAACGCCCGCTGGTACATAGACGGCGAAATCACAAGCAAGATGCCTTTCTCGGAACACGACGCAGAAGTCTACAAGGATTTCGAGAACACTCTAGTCGAAATCGCTTCGGACGCGGACCCGGAGACTTACTGGCGAAACGCCCCGTTCGATGACGTAAGCGTTGAGCGGTGGTTGCGCGATGCCGGTATGAGCCAGCGAGGGATTCACATAGTAGAGACGCTTATCTCGTCCTGCGGTTCGACCGTGCCGCCAGAGAAAATGTCGATGTACTCTTACGCGATCAAGATCTCCACCCGTGGCGGTCCTGGCAAGGGCAACGAATATCGGGTACGTGGCGGCGCGGGCAGCATAGCGCAAGCACTCGCTAGAGAGTTGGAAGGTAGCATCGAATACTCCTCGCCGGTCACGGAGATCCGGCAGAACGACGGCGGTGCCGAGGTGCGGTGGATGACGACGGAGAGCGGGATGCAATCCGCTACGGCGAGGAAGATCGTTCTCGCGGTTCCGTTTACTTGTTATCCGACTATTCGGTTCGATCCCGAGCCGCCGCAGATGTTCGGGCGCATGATCTCAACTTCCACCTACGGCGTAGTACGTAAGATGGCTTTTATCTTCGACACGCCGCTCGACGCCACCCATTTCACCGTTACCGACACGCCGCTTGGATATCTCAGCGCGGCCCAGGACACTGGCTCGGCGGAAGAGTCGCGAGGCATAATCTCATTCGCCGCCGGTAGTCCGTTACTTGCGGAGCTTGGGTTTACGACCGAGGAGCGCAAGCGTCGGGCGGTTGAGTTGTTGCGGACGCTCTACGACGTGCCGGAGCCGAAGAGAGTTTTGGAGCACGTGTGGGCCCACGATTATTGGACACGGGGGAGCTACATGATCGTAGCTCCCGGAGAGCTTGAGTCCTTTGGCGAGGCGATGGGCGGAACGTTCGGCAGCGTACATCTGGCGGGAGCGGAGTCTATCTCCGCCGCGCCGAGCTTTATGAATAGTGCGGTAAAGGGCGGGCAGCGAGCAGCCAGAGATGTAGTCGAAGCTCTGAACCCAGCGCGAGCGGGCATGACCTAACGTAACTCAAGAGAATCCGTAGGAGGTTGGTGTGGAAGACAAGAGTATCCGGGATCGTCCCCGAGCGGAGCCGGTGGACGAGCGCGGAGTGGCCGTCAGGCTATCCGGCATAAACAAGCGTTTCGGGGAGTTCGTGGCGGTGGACGACCTCGACTTGGATATCTACGAGGGCGAGTTCTTCTCGCTGCTCGGGCCTTCGGGATGCGGCAAGACTACGACGCTGCGCATGATCGCGGGCTTCGAAGAACCAACCTCCGGGACCATCTCGGTCTCCGGCGAACCCGTCGGGGG
>JBGTDE010000336.1:0-3134 GCA_041748475.1 Rubrobacteraceae bacterium
CAACTTGTTCAACAAAGCCGGACGCAACACCGCCATGCTAAGAGCCGTCGCTCCGACAAACCCAATTGCCTGAGCCGTAATGCCAAGTCCCGCCAACGCGATCCCCAAAGCAACCACAGCTCCCAGCGAGAAAAACAACAAAAAGAAGGAGATGGAGAGAAGCTCCCCGATAAACGCCAGTCCCGCCAAGATACCCCAGAAAACGACTTCCAATTCTCAAAACCTCCTCGTAGCAAATTTTACACTACGCGCAGCAAACAAAAGTGTCCAACACCACGCCGAATCCCCTAAAATACGAAACCATGCTAGAGAAACCTCATCCGTCCGATATACAGAGCTACCTGGATAATCAGGGAATGACGTTCCGCGAAGTGTCCTTTCTGGCGCAAGGCGAGTACAGTCTGAACTACCTGGCGCGGGGAGATGAGGACGTAGTCGTAAGGCTTGTGACTGGGAGCCAGATCGGGCTTAGCCTCCAGGAACAAGCTCCCTACGAGCACCACGCCCTCGAACTTCTATCCGGATCCGGCGTCACACCGAAACCGTACTTTGTGGATCCATCGCCGGAAAAGCTGCCGTACCCGGTTCTGGTCGAAGAGTTTCTTCCCGGCGAGCCTCTGGACTACGCAACAGATATAAGATCCGCAGCTCGCTGTATCGCTGCCATCCATGCGTTAGGTGTACCGGCGGATCATGGGCTCCAACTCCATCCTGACCCGGCACCCGCCATCCTCGCCGAATCCCGAGGACTTGCAGCACCCTACCTCGAATGGACCGACGCGCCCCAGGAGAGTAAATCCGGTTTGCGTAAAGGCTTCGCCCGCATCGAGGGCTTTCTCGAACAGGAAGACCTCTTCACCGGCGATGCCCTCGCCATCGTCAACTACGACCTCAACACCCACAACTTCGTCGTCGACAACGGCCAAGCCAGACTGCTGGATTGGGAGAAAGCTCGGATAGCGCCGCTCACTCAGGATCTCGCGCATTTCCTCCTCCCCACCACAACCCTCTGGCGCGACACCTCAGCGACACTTCTCTCAAAAGAACAGGAACAAACTTTCATTGACGCCTACCTGGAGATGAACCCCGTTCAAGAAGTGGAACGATTTCACACGCAACTAGCCGCAATGCGAACCATAGTGTCCTTGCGAGCCGTATCGTGGTGTGCGTGGGCCTTGCAAGAGACAGCCCGGAGCACACGGCCGATCACCAACGAAGAGACTTTGAACAAGAGTCGACAGTACCTGGAACCGGAGTTTCTGGAGCGCCTGTTCGAAGTTTGAGCGATGCTACTCCGCCGACACGCTTTGGTACCAGCGGAGCCTATTCGAGGGTTCCTTATCAGTTGAATTATGTAAGCATCTCTTAAGGAAAACGTGGCGGACGGTTCTCGGGATCATGCTACGATCCTGACCATCTTGATTTCCGAACCCACACGCATAGTCCTGGACTGCGACACCGCCAACGAGATAGACGATCAATTCGCCATCGCCCACGCTCTCGGCCAACCCGACGGCAAGCTCGACGTACGAGCTATCATCTCGGTTCACAACACCACCGCGCACGGTCCTAAATCCCGAGATCTCTACCAAAAAGAAGCCGAACGGGTAGTACAACTCTGCAATTCGAGCGTCCCCTGCATCCCCGGAGCGAAAAGCCCAATGCTGACTCCCGGAGACCCCGTCCCAAGCGACGGCCTGGACTTCCTGGTCGAAGAAGCCCGAAAAGGTCCACTGACAGTCGTGGCGACTGGTCCAGCGACGGATATCGCCTCGTTGATGCTCGTAGCACCCGAAGTTCTTGAGAACGTGAACGTCGTGTGGCTAGGTGGATTCGGGGACGAAGAGAGTTACGGACGCTACGATTTTCGGATGGGCGAGTTGAACGGGCGAGCAGACATTGTCGCCTGGCGTGCGCTTTTTGAGGTTGATCTGTCGCTTTTATTGGTACCGGGATGGCCTGCGGCGGCGAAGATTCTGGTCGATACACCGGCGTTCGCGGCGGAGTTGCGTGATCTTGGGCGGGGTGTCTCAGATTATCTGGCGGAGATATTGGAGCGGTGGACGGTCGAGCGTGGAGGCGAGGTCGGTCGCCAGCAGAAAATCATCTGGGACATAGCTTGCACCGCCGCCGTTATCGATCCGGATGCCTTGCGAACCGAGAGGTTTGCCGTACCGATTCTCGATGCGGCGGGCGCTCACGATTTCTCCCGGCGCGGTCGTACGGTTGAGGTTGTGCGGGATCTCGACGAGCAACGGATACTATCGGACCTCATGAACGCACTCACTCGACACCCGGAGAGGGAGGTTTCCTGATCCAACCTCAACCCGAAAGCGTAGACCGAAACGCACCAACTCTCGACGAAAGGACGTCCAAAACCGTGAATTTTAGACTCTTGCCGCTGGTCGCGATCACGGCTCTGATCCTAACCCTCGCCGCCTGTAGCAGTGGCTCCGGCGCAAGCGACTCATCATCCTCAAATGGCGAAGATCGCCCATTCCCGGAGCTCGAAAAGGCCGCCAAAAACACAAAGGTGAACCTCTCCATGTACGGCGGAGACGACGCGATAAACGCCTACATCGACGACTACGCGATCCCCGAACTCAAAGAACAACACGACATAGAACTGACCCGCACTCCCCTGAACGACACAGCCGACGCAGTGAACAAGCTGCTAAACGAGAAACAAGCCGGAAAAGACCAGGGAACCATCGACCTAGTCTGGCTGAACGGCGAAAACTTCGCGACCGGCGCGGAAGCCGACCTCTGGTACGGTCCCTGGGCCGAAAAGCTTCCGAACGCCAAATACATCGACTGGGAGAGCCCGAGCATCAACCGGGATTTCGGCTACCCGGTCAAGGGCCGCGAAGCACCGTGGGGCAAGGCCCAGTTCGTCATGGTCTACGACTCGGATAAAGTAAAAGAACCGCCCAAGACTATGGACGAACTACGCCAGTGGACGGCGGACAATCCCGGACGATTTACTTACCCCACCCCGCCGGATTTCACGGGCAATGCTTTCACGGAGCAAGTTTTCTACGGCGTGACGGGCGGCCCGGAGCCGTACCAGAAACCCTTCGACGGAGACGTTTTCGAGGAGAAAGCTCCGGCGTTCTCAGAGTTTTTGAACGAGA
>JBGTDE010000337.1:0-2149 GCA_041748475.1 Rubrobacteraceae bacterium
AGAGGATTTCGAAACTCCTTACGGAGTGGAGCTTCTGGCGACGGTTCATTGGGCCGCGCAAAACAAGGGAGGAACGTCCCTGGAAGAGGCAGTTAAAGTCATCCAAGATTGGACCGCGCGCAAGGGTGATCTCTTCGACGAAGAACACATCAAAGTAGCCTGGGAACACCTCGAAAACGAGGGCTGGCTCCCGGTTCCATCCACCGCCGTCTACGGGTGACCAACATTTCCTAACCCAGCGAGTGAGATACTATCTCCACGACTCCCGCCTACCATCGGTGGAATTGTCAGAAAGGACTACATGAAGCGCAAACTTACGATATTCGTCATGGCGGTGCTCGTCGCCGTCTCCGGGGCTGCGTGCGGGATCGAGGATCAAGTCCGCGACCGGGCTAACGAAGAGGTGGACAAGCAGAAACAACGCGCGAAAGATGAAGTGGATAAACAGAAGAAGCGGGTGGAAGACAAAGTGGAGAAGAAGATCTCCGAGGAGTCGACCCGCATCTTGGGGGAGGAGAAATAGCCCAGGCGAGTTTCTCCGACGATGATCCCTCATAGAGTGGCTCCCGTAGTGTTTTGTGAGTAGCATCACAATCTACGAGAGGCGTTCCGATGGCTTATCTACAGCTGAGGCTTCATCAGGCGGAGATGGGATTTACTAAGTGGTTGGTCCTTCACAGCCTGACGGTTCTGCGAGTGAGTCTGGGGCTAGTATTTCTGGCTTTTGGGATATTGAAGTTCTTCCCTGGCGCGAGTCCGGCGCAGGGATTGGCTACCCGGACTACGGAGGTGCTGACCTTCGGGATCGTCCCGGATGGTGTTAGCCTTGTGATGGTCGCGCTGCTCGAATGCGCTATCGGGGTCGGGTTGATCCTGGGCCGTAATCTGCGAATCGTCCTGCTGCTGCTGGCCTTTCAGATGGTCGGCGCGATGTCTCCGCTCGTGATCTTCGCCGGTGACCTTTTCTCCGGTCCCTATCATGCCCCAACCCTGGCCGCCCAGTACATCGTCAAGGACATCGTGCTGGTGAGCGTCGGCCTCGTGCTCGGCGCGACCCTTCACGGTGGTCGCATAGTCTCCGAGCGAGTCCGACGAGCCGAAGATTACAAGAGGTACGGCGCCGGAGTGAAGTAGCGGGCGGCATCCCGACAGGCTCAAGCCCTTGTACAAATATGCTAGAGTCGACGGTGTTGGTGACGCTAGTTTGGGAGGCTCTGTTGGCGAACGTCGAGGTTGGAGACAAGGCGCCGAGGTTCGAGTTGCCGGGTGGTCAGGGGTATCCCTGGGATCTCTCGGGGCAGTTGGAGTCCGGGCCGGTGATGCTGGTCTTCTACCGGGGAGATTGGTGACCATACTGCAACGGGCAGCTGGTCAGCTTCGCCAGGAATTTCGATGAGTTTCAAAAACGAGGGGTTCAGGTCGCGGGCATCAGCGTGGATCCACCGCACAACAACGCGCACATGGCTAACAAACTCCTGCTTCCTTTCCCACTTCTGAGCGACGCTCGCGGAGAATTAGCCAAAACCTACGGACTGTGGAACGACCGCGAGGGTGTCGCCATCCCCGCTATCGTCGTCATCGGCCACTCTGGAGAGATACGCTACCTGTACGAAGGATCCGACTTCGCCGACCGCCCCGACGACGAGGAACTCTACGCCTCACTAGACGAACTTCGCCGTCCGTCCACCAGTCGAGAGGGCACGAAACCGGAGCAGCCTCTAATACGTCTCTCAGGAGCGTCCGCGCATAACAGCGTGCGTCCGGATCGGCCACCGATCACCCTCGAAAAACTCGTCCCCTACTACCGGGGCGTCTACTTCACTACCCGAGCCCTGAAGATGCGCTTCGAGGCGATGGGCCGCTCCGGAAAGAAGGCTTTCCGGGAGACGGATCGCTACCAGGCCATGACCACCGGATACGCCGACGCTATAAAGGCAACAGTGTCGATGAAGGAGTCCTAAGCCCCTCGTAGCTCCTGACGCTCCTTTATGACCTGTCGGTAGATATCCGTGCCGACGGCGCCAGGAATAAGAAGCGCGTCGTCCACGACCACTGACGGGATACCCGTGACACCGAGGCTCACGGCTTCGGTGTGCTCGGCGAATACTTCATCCTCGAAGGTAGAACGGTCGCGTTCCAGCCGCTCGCG
>JBGTDE010000338.1:0-3951 GCA_041748475.1 Rubrobacteraceae bacterium
TCCAGATACTTCTTCACATCACCCGCGCCAAATCCACCGATGTCCATTACTTGCTCCTTGAGTAGCTTCTCGTTGACGATCAAGCCTGTACCCGCACTACAATAGTGCCAAACTTGAGAGACTAGACGCTGCGTTCTAGAAGCGTGCGGGAGCGGTGACTAGCGGCTCGTTGACCTTGCCTTCGCGTTCGGCCCGGATCAGGGTGTTTATGGATTCCACCGCGACTTCCAGCTCGGCTCGACCGGGCTCGGTGGTTGTAAAGTACCTCTGAAGAAAGTTGCCCACCGCGATAGAAGAACGCGATTTCCCGAATACGAACCACGCCTCGGAGATCAGGATGAATTGCACGATGGCGTACCACCAGGCATCTATGAGTGGGTCGAGCAAAGCCGCGAGCATTATGTACGCGAGGATGTTGGTGCCGCAACGAGGATGTACTCGATCCGCCCTCTTCGCGTTGTCCAGCGTTACCTCGCCATGTTTCTCATAGGCGGCGACGGCCTTGTGCTCCGCGCCATGATAGCGACCGATGGAAGTAAACCTCATCGCCGCGAAGAACAGCACCAGAAGCGGCACTATGGGAAACTCGGCGAAGAACCCGAAGAGGATGTCGGTAAAGCCGCCCGACTCCCCTGTGCCACTGCCGAACTCCATCAGGGAGACGAAAAGCCACAGCACGGCCATCGAGGCCGCGAAGAACACCAGTGTCCAGACGGATCCGATGACCTGCATCAGCAGCCGCGACCAGAAGAAGAACGAGCGGATGATCGGGAACTCGGCGAATCGAACGATAGTTGGGTTCTCCGGGTGGCGGATATTCGAGGGTTCTACGTGGATCCGGATCTCGCCATCCTTGCGATACGCGGAGGTCATGTAGTTGGGACCAAAGAGGTCGAGGCCACCCCAGCGGGCCATCCCACCAAAAAGCAACTCTTCCTGCGGATCCTGCCGCAGGTCTTCTTTAGGCCGAGAGCTAGACTTTCGCGCCAACACGTTCCTCTCCGCATTGAGTGACAAGACCACAAGATTAGCACGTCCCGGCACTCCGCAAGGGTGAGTGGCTACGCTTGATGCGCCACAAGCATTGTACCTTTCGATGCGACTCTACTCAGCTTGCGGGAGTTTGCCTAGCGTTTAGCGAGTCTCAGGGGGCCATCGTGGTCGGTTAGTTCTCGTCTCTCTAGAAAGTCCGTTGTTACGCCACCGCGACGGAATTCTTCGTCTTCTAGGATTGCTAGGTGAAGAGGCAGGGTGGTTTCGGGGCCGGTAATGGCCAGTTCGTCCAGGGCGCGTTCTCCGCGCCGGATCGCGGCTTCCCGATCCCCACCGTAGACGATGAGCTTGGCTAACAGCGAGTCATAGTGTGGCGGAACTGTGTAGCCAGGATAGAGGTGTGAGTCCACGCGAACGCCCGGTCCACCGGGGGCGTTATAGAACTCAATGGTTCCAGCTTGGGGTAGGAAGCCGCGCATCGGGTCTTCCGCGTTGATCCTGAACTCCATCGCGTGTCCCGTAGGCTCGACCGTCCCCTCTACGGAGACTAGATCGCCGCCCGCGACACCGAGCTGCTCGGCGACGAGATCCGCGCCCGTCACCATCTCGGTTACCGGGTGCTCGACCTGGAGCCGCGTGTTCATCTCTATAAAGTAGAACTCGCCCCCCGCATACACAAACTCCACTGTGCCAGCACCCTCGTAGGGCAGCGAACGGGTGAGTGCGGCCGCGGCGTCCATCATTCCTCGACGGGCCTCTTCCGGCAAATGCGGAGCCGTAGATTCCTCCACGAGCTTCTGATACCGCCGCTGGATGGAACAGTCCCGCTCTGGATATACCGTCACGCCTCCGTGCGAATCCGCCATCACCTGAATCTCGATGTGGCGCAGCTGCTCCAGGTACTTTTCGACGTAGACGGCACCATCCCCAAAAGCCGCCCCGGCCTCGCGGGAAGCCGCCGAGAGCGCCGCGTCTACCTCGCCTTCCGAGTAGACGACCCGCATACCCTTGCCGCCCCCGCCCGCGCTCGCCTTTATGACCAGCGGGTATCCGACCTCCGCGCCTACGGCTTTGATCTCCTTCGCGTCAGCGCAAGTGCCGTCGGAGCCCGGTGTGATCGGGACTCCAGCCAACGCGGCGGCTTCTCGGGCCGCGGCCTTGTCTCCCATGCGCGAGATCGTCCCGGATGGAGGGCCAACGAACTTGATTCCCACGCGCTCGCAGATCTCCGCGAACCTCGCGTTCTCCGCCAGAAATCCGTAGCCGGGGTGGATAGCATCCGCCCCCGTAAGCTCGGCGGCGGCGATAATCGAAGGTATGTTCAAGTAGCTACCACGCGCCGGAGGCGGTCCGATACAGACGGCTTCGTCGGCCAGCATCCGGTGCAGAGAGTCCGCGTCAGCGGTCGAGTAGACGGCCACGCTGCGGATGCCAAGCTCCCGGCAAGCCCGGACGACGCGAAGCGCGATCTCGCCCCGGTTGGCGACGAGGACCTTGCTTATCATGGCCTAACTCTCGGGCCGCAGGTGAAAGAGCGGCTGACCATACTGCACACCGCCGGAGTTCTCGACTAAAATCTCCGCGATCTCGCCATCGGCGTCCGCTGGTATCTCGTTCATCAACTTCATCGCCTCGACGATACACAACGTCTGCCCCGCTACGACCTTGTCCCCTACCTCGACGTAGGACTCCTCACCCGGCCCTGGCGACCGGAAGAAGGTCCCGACCAACGGCGAAAGCACCGCGTGCAACCCATCATCCTCGACGACAGACTCCTCAACCACGACTTCCCTCGCCTGCGGCACAGGAGCGGACTGTACTTCGGAGACGGTCGGCATGGCCTTGACGGTAACCTCGAATTCGCCTTTTCGTACCTGTATCTCCCCGACTTCGGTCTCTTTCAGGAGGTCCACCAGCCGCCTGACTTCCTCCAACGGCAAACTATCTTTCTCTTCGTTACTCGCTTCAGTCATAGCCGAGGATTCTACACGCCAATCCCATAGCTCGCCGGTACTAAAGATTATTGGAAAACGGTGCGCCGAATGTACAATGCACCGTACCGATGACGGAGCCGAAACCTAGCATAAAAATCCTGGACCCCCGAGTGGCGCAACAAGTCGCCGCTGGAGAGGTCGTCGACCGCCCCGCCTCGGTCGTGAAGGAGCTGGTCGAGAACGCTCTTGACGCTGAAGCCCGCCGCGTCGAAGTGGAGTTGGAGGACGGAGGAACGTCTCGACTGCTGATCCGGGACGACGGCTCGGGCATGTCCCCCGATGATGCCCGCCTCTCGGTGCTGCGCCACGCTACCAGCAAGATACAGAACGTCGAGGACATCGAATCGGTCCTCACTCTAGGCTTCCGGGGTGAAGCTCTAGCCTCCATCGCCAGCGTTTCGTCCTTTAGCATGACGACCTCGACCGGCGAAGGAGCTGCCACAAAGGTCTCTGTCGAAGGCGGCGCGTCCGCCGAAGTTTCAGCCGCATCGCACCCTAGAGGCACGACAATTCTCGTGGATCGCATCTTCTATAACGTCCCCGCTCGCCGGGCTTTTCTGAAAGGAGCGCGTGCCGAGCGAGCCGCCATCACGGAGGTTATGACTCACGTGGCGGTAGCTCATCCCGAGGTCGCGTTTCGGCTCACTGAGAGAGGCCGCGACTACCTCTCACTGCCTGCCGCGAAGGATCTCCTCGAACGACTCGCCGGTTTGATGGGGATCGCTAAAGCCAAAGCTATGCGACGGATCGACCACGAATCCGGGGCTTTCCGCATGACGGGATACGCGGCGTTGCCAAGCGTAACCGAGGGGAGCCGAGCTCACCAGACGATCTCGGTGAACGGGCGTCCTATCCGGGCCGAGAACCTACACCGGGGTCTGGACGACGCTTACCGGGCTACGGTCGCCTCCGGTCGCTATCCACCCGTCGCCCTGGAGATACACGTGGACCCGCGCCGGGTAGA
>JBGTDE010000339.1:0-3633 GCA_041748475.1 Rubrobacteraceae bacterium
GATTTGATCTTCGGCAACGCTGGTGGCAGTGGTATCCAGCACGTCGGTATCTACGAGGTCTTCAACGGCAAGGGATACATGCTCCATGCAGGCAACGAGCAAACCGACGTGGAACGCACCCCGTTCCCGAACTCCTGGTACAACGTCATAGGCTACAAACGCCTGGTCTAAATTCTCGGAATAAAGTGCTAGCAAAGGGAGAGGGCTCGTGTTTGCGAGCCCTCTCCCTTTGTGTGTGGTGCATAGCTACCTGGGATAAGACGGTTGTTCAGATAGCCGGGGAGTCTTGTCGAGCTGAAGCCTTTTCGGCTAGTAGTACAGATCCGCTACTAGGAAGGCGGAGGTCGCTCGGTGGGAGAGGCTTTCGGCGAAGTAGTGGCCCTGGGCTTCGTCGCAGCCCAGGTCTTTGAGGACCATTAGTTGGCGAGCGTTCTCGACGCCTTCGGCTACGACTCTGAGTCCCATCGCGTGAGCGAGGGAGATGACGGCGGAGACTATATCGCGGTCTTCGGGATGATCTTCGAGGCCGGTGACGAATGAACGGTCTATCTTCAGGGAGTCGAGCGGGAAGTGCTTGAGGTGCGAGAGTGAGGAGTATCCCGCGCCGAAGTTGTCGACCGCGAGGCGCACGCCGAGACTTTTTAGTGCCTGTAGCGTGACGGCGGCGGACATTGCGTCCTCGTGCAGGCTACTCTCTTTTATCTCCAGTACGAGGCTCGAAGGGTTGATGCCGGTTTCCTCTATGACGCGGGAGACTTCTCCGACGAGGTTGGGGTGCATGAAGTGGCGGTTCGAAAGATTCACGCCTACGGTTAGGGGGGATTCCGTCGGGTATCGTTCCTGCCAGGAGACCATCTGGCGGCAGCCCTCACGCAAAGCCCAACGTTCTATGGCGAAGATCAGTCCGGTCTCCTCGGCCACGGGGATGAACTGGTCCGGTAGGATCACACCGCGTTTGGGGTGCTCCCAGCGCAGGAGTGCCTCCATACCGATCATACGACTCGTAGATACGTCCATCTCGGGCTGGTAGAAGAGGACTAGCTGATCTTTCTCCATCGCCTCGACTAGCTCGGTCTCCATTTCGAGGTGCTGGGAAGCGGTCTCCACGGCTTCTCCGGTGAACATCTCGAAACGGTTCTTGCCACGGGATTTGGCTCGGTACATCGCGGTGTCGGCGTTCTTTACCAGGGTCGTTGGGTCGGCGCCGTCGGTCGGGTAGTAGCAGACTCCCACGCTCATGGTGATGCGTAGCTCGTTGCCCGCAAGCTCGAAGGGCTCGGACATCGTCTGGACGATTCGCTCGGCGACTATCGTGGCGTCCGAAGGGTCTCGGAGATCTGGCAGTATGACCGTGAATTCGTCGCCCGCGAGCCGCGAAACCACATCGTACTCGCGGCAGGACAGGGAGACTCGTTTGGCTGTCTCCTGCAGCAGGAGGTCGCCTATGTCGTGGCCGAGGGTGTCGTTTATCATCTTGAATCGGTCGAGGTCCAGAAAGAAGAGCGACAGCAGCGTACGGTTGCGCCTACAGCGAGCTATCTCCTGGCTGAGTCGCTCGTAGAACGAGGCCCGGTTCGGCAAGCCTGTGAGGAAGTCGTAGTTGGCCTGGCGATCCAGCTTCTCGACGGCGAGCTTGCGCTCGGTGATCTCGTGCAGCACCACCAGATGACCGGTTCTGTTGCTCCGTCCGTCGTAGAGTGCTGAGAGGGCGAGGTCGTAGTGGCGGCGTTGCGGCCCTTCGCCCAGTGCGATCTCCTCGTTCGCCTGTCCGTTCTCTTCGTAGCGTTTTAGCAGCGCGGTCCCTCTATTTCCGGCGAGTGGCGCGGCCTTGTCGGACATCACCGTGCGGAAATCCCGCCCCATGATGCTTGAGGCTGGAAGTCCCAGTATGTGGCTCGCCGCCGGGTTGACGTCAACTATGCGATTTCTGAGGTCCAGGACTACGGTGCCGTCGCTCATGCCTTCAACCACCGCGTCGTGGGCTACGGGCGAGATGTCCAACAGTCGATAGCGCGTGAGAGCCCACACTAGGGAGAAGCCCATCACCGCGAAAGCGGCGGAGATGAGATCGAAGTCAACCGCGAGAACTAGGCCGGATCTCTGTGCCGTCACAACGCTCCACGGTGCTAGGAAGCCGATCAGAAGCGAGAGACTCTGGAGCCCGTAGAGCCGCTGAGAATTTACGAGCATGGAGATCAACAACGCGCTGCCCACGACAACTAGTCCCACCCGATATAAGAGGTCGATGTAGAACCACGGCCCGTATTCGAGCACCAGCCGCAACAAGCCCGCGTCGCCCCGCGAGCCCTGGAAAGTCCACATCAGATTGTGGCTGGCGTTAGTCGCGATGAGTACCAGGGTGATAAGCGGGACGATGGAGAACAGGATCATGCGCGGGCGTGTCAGCCAGCGCTCCCGACCAGTGTATTCAATCGTGAAGAGCAACCACAGCGGTCCCAGAGCGAGCAGTATGGCTTCTCCGGCCCGGTAGAATACGAAAGCCGTCCCAGCATCGCGAGTACCGAGTTGTAGCGCGTTGGCTAAAGCCCACAGCGTGAAGGTCCACAGGAGGACGGCGAGCGAGGTCGCGCCTGGTTTAGGTCGTCGCCGCCAGGCGAAGTATCCTACGACTGCCGGAAGCAGCGCGGCTACCAAAACGATCAACTCGTATATCGTAAAGGTTAACTTCATGAACTAACCACACCGCCCAGCACTGGCTGGTTCAGAGAAACAAGCTATTCGACTCCGGCAATGCGGGTACCAGGACAACATCGTGCGGGACTCCTCCGTGAGATACGAGTAATTATCTCGCCACGAAGCGTGAAACACAAGCTACGATGTCCGGTGCTCCGGCTCCTAGATGCCCGGACGGTAGAGGTACATCGGGCGCGGGCTGAGTTCTATACCGGCGGCTTTGATGAGCTGGATTGCTTCCGGTTCCGGTGGAGCGAGCCGGGCCTGCAAGAGATCCAGAAATCCCGGTGTCTGGACGTAACGGACTACGGTCGGGTTCTTGACGTTGGCGTTCTCCGCAGCGATCTCCGCGGCTCTTTCCAGGTCGCCAAACTCGTCCACGAGATCGAGGTCTCTTGCCTGCTTGCCGGAGTAGATGCGACCGTCGGCGATCTCGCGTACCTCTTTCTCGGGAAGGTCGCGGCCTTTCGAGATGACGGAGACAAACTCATTGTAGGACTCGTCGATGACGGACTGAAAGATCTCGCGTTCCTCCGGTGTTACATCCCGGAAGGAACTTCCGATATCCTTGAATTTGCCACTCTTTATGACGACTTGCTTGTAACCATACTTGTCGGCGAGTTCGGTGAAGTTGTTGAGCGAGATGATAACGCCCAGAGAACCTGTGAGCGTGGTTTCGTTGGCGACGATCTCATCGGCGGCGGCAGAGATATAGTAGCCGCCCGAAGCCGCGACGTCTCCCATCGAGACGATTACCGGCATGTTGGACTTCTCTTTGAATTCCAGGATGGAGCGGTACATCTCGTCGCTCGCCGTCACGCCGCCGCCGGGGGAGTTGACCTCCAGGACTACGGCGGCGGTGTCCGGGTCGTCGGAGGCTTGGTCCAGGGCGTCCTGTAATCCTTCCGGGGTGACCGTGGAGGATTGCCCCGCGATAGC
>JBGTDE010000340.1:0-2338 GCA_041748475.1 Rubrobacteraceae bacterium
GACGCTTTGCTCGTCCGCGACAAGATCCAGATACCACTGGAGGAACGACTCGACGGAACCCTCGGTCAACTCGGAGAATGGACCGGGTTCGTAGGCGATGGACTTTATGCCCGCGTAGTTGTTCTCACACAACTCCCAGTCCTGCTCGGAGGTCGCCTTCCATACGCTCGCGACTCTTTCCGGGTCGTAGTCTTTGCCTTCTACGGCGTTCCGATCCACGAGAAAAGTGACTTCGACTTTTGTCAGGCTAGCGTTCACGGGAGTGAGGCGGGTTGTCATGGCGTAGTCGCAGTTGGCGTGCGCCCAGAAGTTGGGGAGCGTGATGATCCGCAAACTTCCGGCGTTTTCGTCGTTCAGGTCTCCCATGAGCGGAGCGACGCGACTGCCGTCCAGGCTTTCCGTTGTGTAGCCTTCTTTCAGTGGGAGCCTCGATATGCGGTAGGGATGGCCGTTTGGAAAGCTGACCTCTCTGGGCGAAAGACCGAGACCCCGCCACCGGTAGTACTCGTTGTCCAGAACCGCGTCGTAGACTGCATCGCTGCGGGTGTCTCCGGGCAGACCGAGATCGTAGTTGGACATACAGAACTCCGGGTGGCTGACTCGACAGTGGTAACACTCGCGGTTGTTCTCGATGAGCGTCTTCCAGTTTGCCTTCACTTCGTAGTGGTGACGGGCAATAATCTTCGAGCGTTCCAAACCGTGCGGTTTTAGCTGTGGTTCCAACGCCTGGAAGAAGTGATCAAAGTCCGGTGTGGATTCGTCGGGGGTGAGGCACACGAAGATAAGACCGGCCACTTCCCGGACTTCGGCGGACCGAAGTTGGTATTTGTCGGGATCGAAGTCGTCGCCCATAAGACGCGCGTTGACGAGGCTGCCGTCAAGGGCATAGACCCACTGATGATATGGGCAGACGAGTGCTTTGGCGTGTCCGCAAGGCGACGTAGTGAGTTTCGAGCCCCGATGACGGCACACGTTAAAGAAGGCCCGGACATCGTCCGCTTTGTCGCGCAGGATCACGAGTGACTCATCCCCGACTTCGAAGGTGAAATAGTCTCCACTCCGCGAGACTTCGCAGGAATGACCGGCGAAGAGCCAGCTAGTGTGAAAGACGCGGTGGAGATCCTCGTCGAAGATCTCTCCGTCCAAGTAGAAATCCCGCGCCAAACTCCTGCCCGGTATTCGGTCCCGTATCAAACTCTGAAGCTCACTCATTATCGTACTCTCTATCCGTTGTATGTCCTAATCTGAAATGTATGCTCGCAGGTGAGCGGTGTCCAATACATTCTGGGGTTAGTGTTATAAGCTTGCGTTATGACTTGATTTGATGTGCCGCTAACGTACAGACCAGTCTCCTATCCCACTGAGTTTGGCCTATAATCCAGGACACGTTATGGAACTGAGGCAGTTAACTTATTTTGTCGCGGTGGCTGAGGAACTCAACTTCAGCCGGGCGGCTGGTCGGATGTATTTATCCCAACCCGCGCTCAGCCAGCAGGTTCATAAGCTAGAGCAAGAGCTAGGTGTCCAGTTGTTCGACCGATCTCGTAATAGGATCGAGTTGACCGAAGCAGGTGCCACGTTACTGGATGGCGCACGTCGCATCTTGGTCCAAGTGGAGAAGACGACACGCTCGACCCGTGAGGTCGGCGGGGCCGAGAGGAGCCATCTGGCCGTAGGTTTCCCAGAGTACGCGAACCACACTTTGGTCGCGGACATTCTGCAAGCGTACCAGCAACGCTATCCATACGTGGACTTCGAGGAACATGAGATCTTCACCCTACAAGAGACTCTGCAACAGGTCGAGAAACTTCGCCGGGGCTCTTTGCAGGCCGGTTTCCTACTGGCGCCTGTTCAGGATGACGAACTGAGTTCTGAAACTATCCTCGACATAGAGCTAGTCGCCGCGATACCGGACACCCATCCGCTCGCCGCGAACGATGAAATAATGATGAAGGACCTGGCTGACGAGCGGATCATCCTGTTCTCTAGACGTTTTCATCCCTATTGCTACGACTACGTCGTCGGATGCTGCAAGAAAGCTGGTTTCGAGCCCGAAGTCGTGCAGCGTAACGAGCCACAGCTCTACTCGGGAGCCACGACCTACCGGATGGTCGCGTCCGGCGTCGGTGTTGGCATCGTCGCTCGCCCTCTAGTCTCACCGTCACGCCTGCCCGGTGTGGTCTTCCGACCTCTGCGGGAACCGTCGCCAATACTCGAACTCGCCGTGACCTGGAAAGCGGATGACCCCTCGCCGAACCTTCAGGCTTTCCTGGAGATCGTGCGCGAATTCGCCGCTCCGTTGGAAGTGCCGGAGCCTCTCGATGAACCTTTCTCAGCA
>JBGTDE010000341.1:0-2560 GCA_041748475.1 Rubrobacteraceae bacterium
GCCCCCAACAACTTCCGCAACTCGGCGGCGGGCATCAATTGCGCTGACAACTTCTCGCGCAGCTCCGGCCACAGACTTTTGAGTAGCTCCAGCCGCTCAGCGAGCCCGTCTGAGTCAACGTATTTGTCGCGGCTCTGTCCAACGGAGGCTTCGGCGAGATCTGGATCTTGGTGCGTCTCCCGCACGTATCTCTCGACTTCGGACCACGTCGGCCAGTGGCGTTGGATCGCTTCTATATCGAGGTTGGCTAGGTTGCGTTCGAGTATCCGTTCGTAGAGAGCGGCGATGGAGATGGTGCCAAGACCGACCTTGAAGCCGTGAGAGAGCGGTGGGTCTCTGTCGGCTCCCAAGTCCTCCATTTCCCATAGATGGCTGAAGTAGTGTTCGCCGCCGGATGCTGGGCGGGACGACTCGGCTATTTGCATCGCGAGGCCGCACATGCTGAGACCTTCGATCAACCGCTCCATCGCCCCTGGATCCCCGGCTCGCAACGCTGCGGGATCTGCGGTCCACTCCCGCAAGGAGTCGTGTACCAGCGACCAGGCGCGAGGGTGCATCTCCTCGGCCCCTAGAGCGTCTGCTACGAGCCAATCGGCACCCGCCGTTACTTTTCCGAGCAGGTCCGCGTAACCGGCGGCTGTCATGAGCGCGGGCGCGTTCACCAGGATGTCGAGATCCAGCAGCACCGAACGCGGAGCGGGGCAGGCGAGGGTTTGCTTGCGACCATCCTTGCTGATCGAAGCTCCAAAAGACGTGTAGCCGTCCATAGACGCGGCTGTCCCAACGCTGAGATAAGGCCGGTCAGTCTCGCCCGCCGCCCGCTTGACGAGATCGTTGACGGTCCCGGCCCCCACCGAGATCGGGACGGCATCGTGCGTCTCGAACGACTCGACGAGCTTCTCGATGTTCGAGTATCCAGCGTGAAGTCCCGGCTTGCCGGGGAAGACATACGGCTCGATCATCTCGCGGCCCGCTTCGCGAAGCAGGCGTTCGACCATGTCGCCCGCCACGGCGAAAGTGTTCTCGTCAGCGACGATCACGGCTGGTGAGTCTCCGAAATCTCGTTGAAATAGGTCGGCGACCGAGGAGAGTATCCCGGATCCGATATCCACGCCCCGCGTGTCGGATGCTTCGCGCAAAGCATCCTGTATGCGCTCGTCGTTCATACGCTACATTTCGCTCGAGGCTGCTTATGATTCACGAGATAGCTATCGGCCGCACCATCGATCCGGTCGCGCCTTTAATTCTCAGCGGCAGGCAGATGAACAGGAACTCGTGGACGTTGTCGCGAGCCAAATCCTCGACGTGGACCAGCTCAAGGATGTGGATACCGCGTTCGATCAGCAGTTCTATGTGGACCGGATGCGGGTTCTCCGGGTCGGGCGAAGGGTTACGCTCGATTGACTCGTTGTCCGCGCCAACCATCACCACACCTTTGTCCGCCAGGAATACGGCCACATCGTGACCGATGCCGGAGCCGAAATGTTGGGCCGTCCGTTCTTCGTCCACGCCCCAGGCTTGCATGTAGCCCGTACGGATCATCACCGCGTCACCCGCCCGAACCTCCGTGCCTTGCGCTTCCAAAGCTCCTCGAACGTCGTCGGCGGTTATGAGATATTCGGCCTCCAGGATCTCCACTCCCTTATAAGCGGGTATGTCGATCAGGACGCCCCGGCAGATAAACGGCGGGATGGACGAAGCTTCGGCGGTCAGCGGCCCGAAGTCCCCGAGGTTCTCGGTCGCGGAGTATCCGCCGTGCCAGTGGTTGTCGCCGCCACAGGTGATGTGGCTCAGCGCGTCGAGGTGGGTTCCAGTGTGGACGGTGCCGATGATGATGTCCGTGTTCATAGCCATGTTCACTTTGTTGACGCCGCGCCAATCGTCCAGGTCTCCCTGATTCTTGATTCCTTGCGGCGTGCGGTAAGTGGTCATGATGAACGGCGGATGCGCCGGAAATACCGGCATACCCGGCCACCGACCGGAGTCTAGGTCGTAGATCTGCCCAGTTTTGGCGAGGCTCAACGCCGAAAGCATCGCCTCGGGACCGGAACGATGGATAGCACCTAGTTCGTTATCCGCATAGCTAGCGCCCGGAATATCCCGTAATTGAAGATGCTCCGCCACGCCCTTACCGTCGGATGCTGGATCCATGATAGCCTCCTCGTTTCTTTCGGAGAGATACCCACCGCATCCCCCATCCAACTTCAGTCTAATCCAGCGTATTCCTCCGCGCCAATAACGGACGGACACAAGAACGGGACGCCCTGGAGCATCCCGTCTGTCGAGCGAAGTGTTTAGTGGTGATCTAGAAAGGACGACCGGCTGCAACGTCGCACGGCGCGCGCAGGTAGCCTTTCATCTCGTCGTCCAGCTTTAGCAGTGAGATCGAGAATCCGGCCATCTCCAGAGAGGTCATGTAGTCGCCGACGTAGGGCATTCCGAAGACGGTTACGCCCTCATTCTTGAGAACTTCGGCTACGCGGGCGTAGGCTACGTAGAGTTCCATGAGCGGGGTTCCGCCCATGCCGTTTATCATAACGGCCACTTCGGAGCCCTCGAA
>JBGTDE010000342.1:0-4891 GCA_041748475.1 Rubrobacteraceae bacterium
CCGCGTTGTAGGTGGCTCGGTGGGCGAATTGGTTGGGGTCGAAGTCCGTGTCGAGACGGGCGTTCAGGACGTTCAGCATGTTTTTGTTGAAGCGGGCGGTGGTGCCGGAAGCGTCATCGTAGGCCGCTTCTAGGACTTTGGGATCCTTGACGAGATCCATGCCTATAAGGACGTGGTCGCCGGGGATCAAGCCCGCACTTATCTCCGATAGAAACTCGCGGCGTTTGTCGGGGGTGAAGTTGCCTATAGTGCCGCCGAGGAAGATCACCAACCGTCCACCAAGCTCATTCGAGTCGCTGAGCAACGCCCCAAGGGACTTGTCGAAGTCCCCGATGTAGCCCCGTATCTGAAGGCTAGGGTACTCTTCGAGCAGGATGTTTCCGCTCTCCCTGACGGCGCTCTCGCTCACGTCGAAGGGGACGTAGCGGGCCGGGCAATCCGTCTCTAAAAGGGCTTCTATGAGGGCGCGAGTCTTGTCGCTGGCGGCACCAGAGCCTAACTCCACCAGTTCGCGGCAGCCGGTGCGGTCGAATAGTTCCGGGGCGATTCGTTTTAGGATGGAGGACTCAGTGCGAGTCTGATAGTACTCGGGCAGATCTGTTATCTCCTCAAAGATGCGGGAGCCTTTAGCATCGTAGAAGTACTTGGGCCACGGTGAGAGATCCTTTGGTTTTGTAGAGAGTCCGGCTTGCACGTCGCGCGACATGGGATCCAGCTCGACCTCCGGCTCGTCTAACGTGGAAATGCTCACTCGTCCGTTTTCGCGGCTCATCTGCCCTCTTCTCTTGGAATTCTCATAATTTACGTTGCGTCACTCCGGCGGTGGGATCCAGAAACAGCAAGCTGCCATCCTTTACCTCGCGCCAGCCATCGTCTCCATCCAGTCTCTCGGAGGCGACGACAACTGCTCCCGGAGAAGCTTCCCCGTCTTCGACGTAGTAGAGCGAATTTCCCGGACCTTCGCTCGAATAGCGCGAGAATGCCATCGCCGTTCCGTCCGTGATCGCCAGGTTCAGCGTGGCTTTCAGGCCCGCGACGGCGCACACGGCGGAAACGTGCCGGACTGTGGCGGCGAGTGCGACGTCCAGCGCCACGCCTTCCCACAGCCGATCCAGGAGCCCGACGAAGATCGTCTCGGAGTCTGTGACCCCAAGGAGCTCGGCGTGGGCCTGGTCGCTCAGGGAGTCCCGCAATGGGCGCATCGCACCTTGTCGGAAGTCCTGAATAGCACCGTTGTGCATGAACATGTACCTCTCGGACGCGAACGGCGGCACACCCGATTCCTCTACCGGCAGCCCCGGAGTCGCATTTCGTACAGCCCCAAAGAACGCCGAAGCCCGCAACTTCGGCGCTATCCCCGTGAAGCTTCGGTCGGCCCAGATCGAGGCGTTCGAGCGATACACGGCGGGCTCTCTGTCCTCCGGTACGTACCAACCAACCCCGAAACCGTCGGCGTTTACGACCCCGCTTAGCATCTCCTTTGGCGCGTAGCTTTGTACCAGCAGCGAGTGCTCCGGATCTAGCACCACTGAGGAGAGCGGCACGGATGGACCGCCCAGATATGCGACCATGCGGCACATCTAGGCTTCGGTTCTCGTCTTACTCAGCAAGGCGAAAGCCCGTGAAGAGTTGACGGCGTACGGGATAGTCCCAGTTGCGGAAAGTGTTTCGGATGGCCGTCGGGCGAGTGGCCCAGGAGCCGCCGCGCAAGATCTTGAAGTCTGGGCCGAAAAAAACCTCGGAGTATTCCCGGTAGGGGAAGCTCTCGAAGCCGGGGTACGGATAGAAGTCCGATGCAGTCCATTCCCAGACGTTGCCGATCATATCCAGCACTCCATAGAAACTTGCCCCTGCCGGATACGCTCCCACGTCCGAAGTCCGAAACGCGAGTTGGTCGATGTTGGCCCGTTCGCGAGTAGGAGCTTCGTCACCCCACGGAAAAAGCCTCTTGAGACCGTTGTTCGGGTCCCAGGAGGCTGCTTTCTCCCACTCGGCCTCCGTCGGGAGGCGTTTGCCACGATACCGGGCGTAAGCGTCCGCTTCGTACCAGCAGACGTGAACGACCGGAGCATTCGGTCGCAAGGGCTCGTTGAAGCCGAAACACTCCGTCCACCAGGAATGCGGCTCGCTCTGATACCAGTGCTTCGGCGCCTCGACATCTTCGGACTGCACCCACTTCCATCCCGCGCTATCCCAGAACTCTTCGCGCCGGTAGCCGCCGTCCTCTACAAACTCTCGAAACTCGGCGTTCGTCACGGGCGTCTCAGCAATGCGGAACTCGTCCAGATAGATCTCATGGGCCCCACGCTCGTTGTCCAGAGCTGCCGCCCGTTCGTCGGTCCCCATTACGAACGTACCTGCTGGGACTGTTAACATCTCGCCGGTTACGGTGGGGTCCTCTGGGAGGTGGCCGAAGTCTGGGCGGTAGCAGTCGCCGGGCATAAGTTGGAGGGTTTGGAGCATGGTCTCGTTGTGTTGGGCTTCGTGCTGCAGGATCATGTTGTAGACGAAGCCGCCTTTGAGGAGCGGATCGTCGTTTTCGAGGTCCGCTTTTTGTAGGGCTTCCAGGACCATCTGACGAACGGCGTCCAGGTAGCGTCCGGCATCGTCGCGATCGAGGAGGTTCAGGGAGGGGCGTTCCTCGCGGGGGTGGAGCGAGGCATCGTACATATCGTAGAGTTCGCGATTCGAGAGACCGCGTCCGAAAGCTTTCTCCAGTAGCCATAGCTCTTCGTAGTTGCCGATATGGCCGTAGTCCCAGATCAGGGGGCTCATAATAGGGTCGTGCTGCACGGCTAGATCCCTATCCGAGACGGTTTCGAGCAACAGTCTCGTGCGCTTCCTTGCTTCTTCCAGTCGATGGACAAAGACATCCTTTAGTACTTCGCGCTCTGTATCCATGCGCGAATACTATGCGCTCGAATAGTCATGTCAAGGCTAAAGAAGCTTCGCGAGTCGGTCGATAAAATATACAGGAGTTCGTTGAGGCAAGGAGAGCATGATATTGAGTAGCTGGTTCGTGGCGGCGGTGCTTACGCTGGCTACTGCGGAGCCCGTGCAGGCCGCGGATCCGGGCGGACAGTATTCGATCAACTATCTGGTCTAGAACGCCAACCTGACTGGAGACCCGGGCTCTCCGACGAGGAACCTGAAAGAGTCGCATTGGCCGACGACTCCAACTAAAATGGGCGCTCCCAAGATGGGGAGCGCCCGCGACACGGTTAGCCTCTAGCTCTGCGATACTTTCAGGACGATCTTGCCTCGCCCGTGGCCGGAGTCGAGGCGCTCGTGGGCCTTGCCGACTTCGGAGAGGTCTAAGACTTCATCGACGAGTGGCTTGACCTGACCGCGCTCAATGACGTTGGATAGCTCCATCAACCTATGACGTTCCCGGCTGAGGAAAACGCCGTAGAGGGTCTGGTTCTTGAGGTACACCGTAGTGAGGTCTCCCTCGGGCGGCACGATGGTCGCGAGACGTCCGAAGGCTCGCGTGTATCCGCTGGAGGCTTCCATCTGCCCACCAACGGTATCGAAGACAGCGTCGACACCCTCGCCGCCGTTCTCCGCGGCTGCGGCTTCGGCCACTTCGTCGGAGGTGTAGTCGAGGCACACGTCGGCGCCTAGATCCGCCAACGTCTGCTGGTTGGATGAACCGGCGGTCGCCAGCACCCGCGCACCGGCGGCCTTGGCGATCTGGACTGCGAACGACCCCACGCCACCAGCGCCACCGTGCACGAGCACAGTCTCACCGGGCTTGACGGCCAGCCGCCGAATAATAGCTTCCCACGCCGTGCCACCGGCGAGCGGAACAGAGGCCGCCGCCTCGTGGCTCAAGGATGGTGGCTTGGGGGCGACGATAGCCGCCGGGACCACGTTGTATTCGGCGTAGGAGCCGTTTGCGCCGGGGCCGAAAAGCTCCGGTGTGTAATACACTTCGTCGCCCGCCGCGAAGTCCGTCACTCCCGCGCCGACCTCCTCGACGACTCCCGAGATGTCCGCGCCGAGCACCGTCGGAGCTTCCACGGCTCCCGGTATCGCTCCGGCGCGTAATTTCGCGTCGACCGGGTTCGTACCGGCGGCCATTATCTTTACCAGTATTTCGCCGGGGCCGGGGGACGGGCTCTTCACGTCCTGTTCCTCGAAGAGATCTGGGCCACCCAGTTCAGTCGTTACCATCGCACGCATGTAATGCTCCTATATCGCTTTATCTACGCCGGAGACCATACCATCCCGGCGCGGGATGTCCGGGGTTGTAGAATACGAACCATATCTCGTGGAGAGGAGAAATTAGTGTCGAAGCAAAGCAAGGACGCACCGCAGAAGCTGGCCGAGGCTTTCGGCGAATCCTACGGAGCGGTGATGAAGAACGCCGCCGAGAACCAGCAGCGCAATGTTCAACTGGCTCAGGGCTGGGTCGAGAATTTCTCGGGTCTGATGAAATCTCAGGCCGAAGCCAATCATGCGCTCGCCCGTGTGATGGAGTCCTATGTGAAAGTCGTGGACGAAGCCCTCAAGAGCCAGGAGCGGACCAACCGCGCCCTCGCCGAGAGCATGGAGTCGTACAAAGAGGTCGTGGAGAAAGTCTCCGCTCTGCAGGAGAAGAATACTGCGATGACGGAAGGTTTCTTCAAGGACGTGACCGGCGAATTGCAGCGCGGAAATGAGACTAGCGAGGCTGTGGCTCAGAATCTCATGCAGGGTTCCGAGAAGCAGATGGAAGCCTTTCAGGGGATGTTGGCTGAGACGATGGAGTCGTACACGAGTCTTATGAATGCTCCGCTTGCGCTGTATCAGAAGAACATGGAAGCATTCGGCGGCGGGAAAAGCTAGAGGATACAAAGAGCGGGAGAGGACGAGCATGCAGGTAGAGAAGAGATTTGAAGTTAGAAAT
>JBGTDE010000343.1:0-3785 GCA_041748475.1 Rubrobacteraceae bacterium
AGATCTCTTTCCTGGCCTCCTCGTAGAGCAAGGCGTTGTCGACGGCCAGGGCCGCGTGACGGGAGAGTTCCCGGGCGAGTTCGAGGTCCGCCTCGTCGTGCTTCCGACGGGATTCCGCGGACACCAGCGTTATCACGCCCAACGTTTTGTCGCGGGCCACCAGCGGTGCGATTATCACGGAGGTGAAGCCCAACCCTCGCAACAGCTCCAAGTGCTCTTTGTCGCGAGCGGCACCCACCAGCATCTCGTCGGTGACCTCGGGGTAGCTGCTCTACAAGGCACCTGACAGCCCTACGAACGAAGGCGCGGTTAGCTCTCATGATGAGCGGTGCCCTGGGCAAGATCTCGATAAACTTTTGGGCGACCGCCCGGTCAACCTCGAAGTTATGGTACCCGCCCAGCAAATAATCGTATATACGTGCGGCGCTGGGAGTCTCGTCCGGCACGGTCCCAGGCGCTGCTCTTGACATGCCCATCGGTTTCCGGGGTTCCCGGCGCTCGTCTCTCTGAAACATATCTACCTACCGATCCCTGTATTCGTAGACGATCATTCTCTCTTAAGCGCTCGGCGCGCAAGAAGGAATAACCGTACTAGAGGTGCTCTTAACGAATTCGGACGGTCTGCGTAAGCTGCCTCTTACTCAAGTACCCATCTCCTTACGTGACAACGTCAAAGCATCGGAGAATGCCGGAGGAAGGACCACCTGTTGCACGGTGGGTGCTCCACGACTGCGAACGAGTTGCGGCAGAACCCGCTCACTATCGCTACGAGGCAGGTTGAAGAACTTCCTTGCCTACGTAAGGGACGAGATTCTCCGGTAGTTGGATTGAGCCGTCCTCTCGTTGGTGGACTTCGAGCAACGCTATCAGAGCGCGACTGATGGCGAGTGCGGTCCCGTTCAGGGTGTGCAAGAGTTGCGGTCGGCCGCCATCTTTGCGGTAGCGTATTTTGAGCCGACGGGCCTGGTAGTCGGTGGTATTAGAGGTACTGGTCACTTCGCCGAAATCGTTTCGTCCTGGCATCCAGGCTTCGAGGTCGTACTTGCGGTAAGCGGCCCCTCCGAGGTCGCCGGTGCAGATATCTACGACGCGGTACGGGAGTTCGAGCCCCTGAAAGACTTCCTCCTCTATCTCGACCATCTCGTTGTGTATGGCTTCGGAGTTTTCGGGGGTTGCGAAAGCGAACATCTCGACTTTGGTGAACTGGTGAACTCGGTACAGACCGCGGCTGGCGCGCCCGTGCGAGCCCGCTTCGGTACGGAAGCAGTGAGAGAGGCCCGCGTAGCGTAAAGGCAGGTCTTCTTCGGGGACGATCTCGTCCGTTAGTTGACCGGCGAGTGGGATCTCGGCGGTGGCGACGAGCGAGAGGTCGGAGTTTTCGACCGAGTAGATCTGGGTCTCGGGACCGCGCGGAATGAAGCCGGTCCCGACCAACGCTTCGTCACGAGCAACGTCCGGGGTGATGGTTGGTTCGTAGCCGTGCTGGATCAAGATGTCCATTGCGTACCGGATCAGGCCAAGCTCCAAGAGCACCGCGTCCCCGCGCAGGAAATAGAACTTGCTCCCCGCCACCTTAGCCCCCGCGTCGAAATCTATGATCCCAAGCGACTCACCTAGCTGGACGTGATCCCGAACCTCGAAAGAAAACTCCGGGATGTCACCCCAACGATGAATCTCCACATTCTCCGAATCATCCCGGCCAATGGGCGAATCCGGATGAGTCATGTTGGGTATCTTCAACTGCTCGTCCCGCAGCCTCTCCTCGACCTCGTGAAGCTCGGCCTCCTTCACCGGAACCGCATCCTTCATCCCTCGCGACTCCTCGATGAGCTTCGCCCGCGCCTCTTCGTCACGCTCTTTGCCGACGCTTTTAGCCATCGCGTTCGCTTGCTGCTTCAGTTCGTTCAACTCGGTAATTAGTTTGGATCTTCGGTCGGCAAGCTCCACGACGAGCCCAACATCGACCTCGACTCCACGGTTCTTGCAGTTCTCCTGGACAGCTTCCGCGTTCTCGCGGATATATTTGAGATCCAGCACAGTAACTCCCTCTAATCTCTGAAACGCATTCCGGCTATCTTAGCCCGCAATCTCCCGCAACGCTCGTTCCTCCTCGCGTATGCGCACGTAGAAGAACGCGCTGTTCAGAACGGTGAAAACCAGGGCCGTCGTCCACGCGCCGAAGATCAAAGGTAGAGTCAGCACTTCCACTGCCACGACGACGTAGTTAGGATGCGGGAAGTACCGGTACGGACCGCGCCGCACGAGTTTGCGACCCGGAACCACGAGTATCCGCACATTCCAGTTCTCGCCCAGCGAATGGATCGCCCAATACCTTAGTGGTTGCACGAGCAGAAACAACGCCAGTGGTATCGGCCACCACACAGGTATATCCGGGCCACGCAGTAAGCCTTCCACCAACATCGAGGTGAGCCAGAGAGTGTGGATCCCGACCATCGCTGGATAATGGGCCGCGCCACGCTCGATGGCGCCTTTTGCTCTTAGCTTACGCTCGTTGCGCCGAGAGATACGGAGTTCTAAGAGTCGTTGCACGGAGACTAGTACGACGACAAATATGAGAGCTAGTCCGCTCAAGGGGGCCGCAGCCTATATCCTCAAGAAGACGTGTTCGGCGGAGAATCCTGGTCCCATCGCGGAAAGTACTCCGAGGTCACCGGGTGCGTACTCGCCGCCGTTCAGGAAGCGTTCCAGGATGAAGAGCACCGTTACACTAGACATGTTTCCGTGGTCGCGAAGAACGCCTCGGGAGAATGTGAGGTCGCCGGGTGGGAGATCCAGAATCTCTTCGAAAGCGTCGAGAACTTTCGCGCCACCAGGGTGCAGGATGAAGTGCTGGAGGTCGGCAAAGTCTAGTTGATAGCTGGAGCAGGCGGCTTCTAGGTCGTCGCGGAGTTTCTCACGGACTATTACTGGGACACTTTTTGAGAGTTGGACTTTCAATCCAGTCTCGATGAGTTCCCAGCCCATAACGTCTTCGGTGTCGGGCCATGTCGTGCTGCGGGAGCCGAGTATCTCTGGTCCAACGCCGGTTCCCAAGATCACGGCTGCGGCGCCGTCGGCGAAGAGGCTCGTGGAGATCAGGTTGGCCTTCGAGCGGTCGCTTCGCTGGAACGTAAGACCGGAGAGTTCGACTCCGACCATCAGGACTTTCTGATCTGGATATAGTTGAGCGTATTCGGCGGCTCGGGCTAGGGTGGCGGCACCGGCGGCGCATCCGAGTCCAAAGATGGGGATTCGTCGCGTGTGTTCGGAGAGTCCGAGACGGAAGATCAGCTTCGAGTCCAGTGATGGGGTCGCTATGCCGGTGGTGGAGAAGAAGAAGATAGCCCCGATCTCCCCCGCCTCGACCCCGGCCTTGTTCATCGCCCGCCGAGCGCTCTTTTCCGAAAGTTCGAGCGCGTTTTCGACATAAAGGGCGTTTTTCTCTGGGAAAGAATGGTCTTCGGAGAACCATTCGAGCGGGACGCAGAAGTTTCGATTATCCACTTGCACGTTCTCGAAGATTGGGGCTAGACGGTCTATGTCCCGATACACTTCCCCGAACATGACCCGAGCGAAGTCCCGGATCTCCGCCTGACCCAATCGATGTCGCGGAACCGTCGTCGCCACGGAGAGTATGGATGTGCCCGTCTCGCTCAACTATCCTCCGTGCGAGTCTCGAAACCAGGCTGGGCGACCGGCTCGTGGTCCGGCTCCGGCGTGGCGCAACTGTTCCGAAACACGTACTGCGAGGTTCGCTTCCGTTGGCGGCTCGACCAGTCGATAGT
>JBGTDE010000344.1:0-4893 GCA_041748475.1 Rubrobacteraceae bacterium
GTGACCTCTTAATCAAGGCCGAGCTTCCCGGCATGAAGCGCGAAGACGTGGATATTACGTTCCATGACGGAATCCTGACAATCTCCGGCGAACACAACGAAGAAGAGGAGAAACAGGATTCTCGATATCTGCTTCGGGAGCGCCGCTACGGTTCGTTCCAGCGGAGCATGACCCTTCCACAAGGCGTCAGCGAGGACGACATAAAAGCCAGCTTCAAGGAAGGCGTGCCGGAGGTAATCGTCGAAGGTGCCACCGCCAAAGTCGAGGAGAAACCCAAGCGGATCTAGATAGAAGAGTAACTATTCAGCACCCGCAAGAGAGCCCCGGTTTTCAAGGCCGGGGCTCTATCTCGTGCTCTAAAACTTGTTCTTTTAGAGCTTCAGTCTCTCACTACGAGCACTGGGGAATGAGCGTGCCTCACTACGGCGTCCGAGACGCTGCCCATTAGGGAGCGTCGGATGCCACCGAGTCCACGGCTGCCTACTACGAGTAGCCCCGCGCCCAACTCTTCACCCAACTCGACGATCTCGTGGGCGGCCTGACCAAATTTCAGATGAGCGCCCGCTTCTATGCCTCTCTCGGTCTTCAGGTGCTCGGCTTGTTTCTCGATGTAGGTTCGTGCGTCTTCTTTGGCTTTCTGAAGGCTTGACTCCCAACGCTCGGCGGCGAAGGCGTGCGGGTATGGCGTGGGAGGATCGACTTGTAGCACGTACACGAGATGCAGCTCGGCCCCGGTCGCTTCGGCCAACTCGATGGCGGCCTCGACAGCGGATGCAGCCTCCTCGGAACCGTCGGTAGCCACTAGCAGCCTGCCGCCAATAAGGTTACTTTCGGTTTCATGGGATCTCACAACCAAAACTGGACAGTGAGCGTGCCGCACGACGGATTCGGAGACGCTACCCATCAAGGCTCGTCTCAAAGCACCGATACCCCGGCTACCGACTATCACGATCCCGGCTCCCAGATCCTCCGAGATCCGGACTATCTCCGCGTCCGCTCGACCGAGGCCTAAATGTGTCTCCGTGACCTTCCCACCCATTTCTTCTAACCGTTTCAACTGCGCGTCGAGTACTTCGCGCCCGCTCTTCTTGGCGACCTCGATCAGGTCATCGTGGGCTTGCGGGGCGTAGATCTGGCTCTCCGGCAGAGAGTACAAGCTGGTAGTGGGCGCAGCGTAGACGACGTGCAACTCAGAGTCCGTCTTGTCGGACAGCATCACTCCCAGTCGCGCAGCGCGTTCCGCTTCCTCCGAACCATCGACGGCCAACAGTACCTTAGTCGGAAACATGTTCATCCCGTGCTCCTTCCTCTCTGATCTACTCAATAACTCCACACCAGTTACTCTACCGGCGAAGCCGCCCATCCTCCTGACCAGAACAAACCATTTGCATAGCTAGAATTGACCAAAAATCCGCATAAACGTGGCAACGGCTATCCCTTATACGAGATTACACGAGCCATGCCAGTCTCCATGTGGTAGGCGTTGTGACAGTGGAAGAACCAGTCGCCGGGGTTGTCCGCGACAAAATCGAAGCTAAGGTTGCCCATGTGCGGCTCGACGATTACGGTGTCCTTGAATGGCCCGCGTCCGGTGCCGTTTCGTACCTGGAAGAAGTGCCCGTGCAAGTGCATCGGGTGGGGCATCATGCTCCGGTTTTGAAGGTTGACTCGCACCCACTCGCCTTCGCTAACCTGCAACTCTTCTGCATCCGGGTAAGTTTGGCCGTCTATGGTCCAGACGTAGTCACCCATACCGCCCGAGAGAGCAAGGTCCAGGGTACGGCCCGGTCCCCCAAACAGGCTATCTTCGGGGAAGGAACTACCGTTCGCGTTCCGCAGATCCCCATACCCGAGAAAACTTCCATCCAACTCTTTTGGCCTGGCGTCCGCTGGAGGAGCAAAGGCCTCTCGATTCTCCTCGTACCGCAGCACAGTGCGAGCGAGGCCGCTCTTTCCTTCGGGAGCCGCGGCCATCTGCCAGACTCCGGGATTGTCGGCGGTCAGTATCACATCGTAACGCTCCCCCATCCCGAGCCTGACCGTGTCCACTTCAACCGGCTCTACTGGCTGTCTGTCGGTATGCGTTACGGTTAGCTTGTGTCCGGCCACCGCGAAACGGAATACCGTATCCGCCGCCGGGTTCATGAGTCGTAGGCGAACGCGCTGTCCGCGTCTGACTTCGAGGGTTTCGGGGTCATAGGCGGAGCGTCCGTTGACGAGGTACAGCGGATAATCCACGTTACCGGAGGCGTTGGATCCTCGTCCGCCCATCATCCCTCCACCCATGCCGCCGCCGCTATTCCTTAGATCCTCCAGGGCATCCTCGGGAGCACCGGGAGTTCCATCGAGCCAATCGTCTAGCATGAGCGTGTACTCGCGGTCGTAGTCGAGGTCTTCGCTCTTGGACTCGACGATCAACGGTCCGTGAAGCCCCCGGTCGAGCTGAAGACCGACGTGGGAATGGTACATGTATCTTCCCGAAACCGGCACCGCGAACTCGTAGACGAATTCTTTGCCGGATGCTATTGGAGGCTGGGTCACGTTTGGTACGCCGTCCATGTCGTTTACGATGGGCAAACCGTGCCAGTGAACCGTAGTCTCCACCGGAAGACGGTTGTTTACTTTCACACGCAGGGTATCGCCTTCGGTAATCCGTAGCTCCGGCCCCGGTACGACATCGTTGTAGCCCCAAGTTTGTACCGTGCGTCCGCCCGTCGAAAACTCCATAGGAGACGCATCGAAGGAATACTTGCGGGTCGCGCCGCTCTTCTTCACGCTCGGAGTCTTTGGAAGATTCTCCTGGCTCGCGGGTAGTATTCCGCAACCGCTCAAAGCGAGAGCCCCCGCGCTCATTCCGGTGAGGGCCAGGAATTCCCGACGGGTAGATTTTACAAGACTTACTGGTTCTTTCATTCTCTATAGGCACCTTTATTAAAGACTGGCGGGTGCCTTGATCACACCCGCCAGTCTTCGTCGTGTTTCGAAGTGGCTAGCGTAGGTTGGATCCTTTGGTTCTCTGGTTCTCGTCGCGCAGGACTTCGAGGGAACGTCCGTACTCTTCGGCGTCTACCTCACCGCAGGCGAAGCGTTCTCTGAGGACATCTTCAGCCTTATCCTGCGGAAGGTCGTCACTCCCGGATTGGTCGTTCGAGAAAATCTTGGTTATCGCCCAGACGACGAGCGTGATCACACCGCCCCAAACGAACAGGAGAGGAACGATCATCCACCAGGAACCGAAGCTATTCATCATCTGTCCGGGACCGCTTCCGTAACCGTTCATCATCTGCCCCATACCGAACACGCCTCCACCCGCCAGGATCAATACCAAGAGCAGAGCTAGGACCAAAGCGAAGAAACCACCAACGATCCCGATTATCAACTTAGCAGCGTTGTTCATTAGTACCTCCTCTTTTTTTTATTGCAGTCTCAATATATCGAACGAACCGTTGGTCGCCCTGAGCAAATTCGCCTATCTTTCTGACCAGGGTTGCCCAGAACTATAAGACCCTGCATCCAGGCTCGGAAAACCGCACTCAAGATCGTAAGATTTGGCTTAGTAGAGTTCTATTCGACACCGAAGATCGGGTAACGAAAACTCTCTCTACAACCGCCATCTTTTATCGACACTTGTAGCTCGATCCAGAACCGGATGCCCAGGTTATCTACTTGTGCTCGCTGTCCTTTACAGTGCTCCTAGTGCCCGGCGCAGACGCTCGTTGGCTTCTTCGGCGATCCGAGCTAGAGCTTGGTTGTCCACTACGCCGAGCATGGTCTTGGGATCCACCATCGCCACCACACTGCCCTCTTCTTCCTCATACACGATGACGTTGCACGGCAACAATAGGCCGAGCTCGTACTCTTCTTTGAGAGCCTGATTGGCGAGGTTAGGATTGCAAGCACCAAGTATCTTGTACTGGCGGTAGTCGAGATCCAACTTCTCCTTCATTGCCACCTTGATGTCTATCTCACTCAAAACACCAAAACCCTCTTCTTTGAGCACATCAGTCGTTCGGGCCTCAGCCTCCGAAAAAGAAACGCCCGGCAACCGAACCCGGACACCATATCCGTGTGAATCTTCTAGCGTAGCCATCTCTGCCTCCTTATCCAATATATCTCACTTGTCATATCTATAAACTTATATCATTATATAGCTATATAGCAACTAAGCGAAGTAACTGGATCACTCAACAGCGATACACGACACTTTTCAGGATTCAGAGTGTAGGGTGAGTAGGAGGGCTTCGTTGGATCGGGCGAAGGTCAATAAGATCCGGGATCTAAACTCTACTAACCGGTGGTGGAGCCGCGACCCTGGCCTACATTAGTCGGCGCGTGGCTGAGATCGGTCTTCAGAGCTTCCTGACGTCGGGTATAAACACTCCGAAGATACCGTCTCGACTACGAAAACGAACGAACCTCTGAGCAACCAGCACATGAAATACAACGTTCTCGAAATCATTCTGGGGAATCCAAACTCACTGATAAACCATAGGCCGTCCGGCTGATATAATCTACTCTATAGTGATGTAATTCTTTTTATGATTTTGGGAGGTTCGAATGTCGAACACGAAAAGGCATCTCAGTGAGGAAGCGTTCGAGATGCTCGGCGAGCAATTCAAGGCGTTTTCGGAGCCGATGCGGTTAAAGCTCGTGTACGCTCTGATGGATGGCGAGAAGACCGTTTCGGAACTGGTGGAGCAAACGGGAGGCTTACAGGCCAACGTCTCCAAGCACTTGAGAATGTTGCTGGAGGCCAGGATCGTTGAGCGCCGCAAGCAGGGCTTGAACTCCTACTACAACATAGCCAACGACTCGGTGTTCGATCTGTGCGACCTGATGTGCAACTCGATCCAGGATCGGTTGGAGGCGGACTTGGGCAGCTTCTCCGCCCGC
>JBGTDE010000345.1:0-4815 GCA_041748475.1 Rubrobacteraceae bacterium
GACGTAGGGATCATAGGCTAGGACACGCATACCCATGCCGTGCGCGCCACGCGCCACTATAGCCCCGACGTGTCCCAGGCCGATGAGACCAAGAGTTTTGCCGGAGACTTCCACGCCCTTGAACGAGCTTCGTTTCCACTCGCCGCCGCGCAAAGACGTATCCGCCGCCGGGATATGCCGGGCCGCCGCGAGCATCAGGCCAAGCGTGTGCTCCGCCGCCGCTACCGTGTTGCTCTCCGGGGCGTTGGCGACGATGATGCCGCGCTTGGTCGCCGCTTCGATGTCTATATTGTCCACACCGATACCGGCACGTCCGATGGCTTTGAGTTTGTCAGCCTTTTCGATGACTTCGGCGGTAACTTTGGTCGCGGAGCGGATGATGAGGCCGTCGTACTGGCCGATCTCCTGGAGCAGTTGCTCTGGCGTGAGATCCAGCCTAACGTCGACCTCGAAGTCTTTCTTTAGTAACTCTATTCCGGAATCTGCGAGCTTTTCGGGGACCAAGATCTTCAAGCTACCGCTCCACTCTTGGAGAAGACTCGCTGAGCCGCCCCAACTCCCTTGCCAAGCTCGACCGGATGCCCCAGCGACTCAAGCGCAAGCTCCGCCGCAGCTATCGTCGCGATGATGTCGTAGGCGTCGAAGTAACCGCAGTGACCGATACGGAATATTTTTCCGACCATCTCACCCTGTCCACCGGCTATCTGGATCCCATGCTCCCGGAACAACATCTTCACGAATTGCTTGCCGTCGACCCCCTCCGGCACGTAGGAAGCCGTAACCGCAGAGTTCAGATCCTCATCCGGTCCAAATAGCGAGAGCCCCATCCCCTTCACACCTTCACGCGAAGCCCGTCCGAGAAGCACGTGCCGCTCGAAGACGTTCTCGATCCCCTCATCCATCAACTGCCGCAACGCGACATCCAACTGAATAATGATGCTCACCGCCGGAGTCCAGGCCGTCTGCGCGGGCTCTTTCTCATACGCTTTCTTGGCCGCCGTCCAATCGAAGTAGTACCGAGGCATCGTGGACTGCTCATGCATCCGCATCGCACGCTCCGACACACTCACAAAACCAAGTCCCGGAGGTGTCATAAGGGCCTTCTGCGAGCCCGCGACCACGACATCCACACCCCAATCGTCCGTCCGAAGCTCACACGCCCCGAGACCCGAAACAGCATCCACGATGCTCACGACATCCTGCGTGACCTTCGCGAAACCCTCGATATCGTTGACGGTTCCGGTCGAAGTCTCGGAGAGGACGCACATCGCGGCCTTTATCTCCGAGTCGTTTGACAGAGCAGCGGAGATCTCATCGTTATCCGCTTTCTGGCCCCAGTCGTACTTGAGTTCCGTCACCTCGATACCGAAGGCCCGGCACATCTTGACCCACCGACCGCCGAAGTTGCCGCTGTTCACGACAAGCACCTTGTCGCCAGGCGAGAAAAGGTTCTGGACTGCGCCCTCGAAGGCTCCGGTGCCGCTCGCGGCGTAAGTAAAGATATCGTTCTCGGTTAGGAAGACCTGCTTGAGGTTCTCGTTCACGCGGGTAAAGACCTCGCCGAACTCCGGGGTTCGGTGGTGGATGATCGGCAACGCGCCAGCCGCCGAAACCTCGGGCGGAATCGGCGTAGGACCGGGCGACATGAGACGATACTTATTCATCATGAACTGAAAAACTTCCTCTCTCAATGCGAACAACTAGCCAGCTATTTTAGCCACAATCGTCGCCGATGGCTACGGAACGATTACATATCCGCCAAAAGTATTACAAACCTTTATCGGCTAAGTTGCGAGACCCAGTTTACGTTGGCATGCTCGTGTTTGTCTTTGTGTTACCTGTAATTCTTTTGGAGTTGTATGGCACAATCGCAGGCTTCCAGGATTGCGAGCATCTTTGGCGTCGGTAAGGTCGGTAGGGTAGCGACAGCGGCTCATGCTCGACACGGTCAGCGGCGACTACTGTTCGCGGGACGCTTGGGTATCGCGGAGGAAGAAAAGGGCGGCCACCACGCCGAGCGACGCGACGCCTGCCGCAGCCAGGAACGCTAACCTGTAGCCTGCTACCAGTGCATCGGCTCCTAACTCGGAACCCTCAGATAGGGTGTCGGCGTGGGCCGCGGCGAGGGTAGTGAGAGCGGCCAAACCAAGCGCCGTTCCCATCTGCGCGGAAGTGTTCATAAAACCGGAGGCAAAACCACGCTTACCTTCCTCTACCGCCGAGGTGCCACGGGCGGTGGAAGCGACCGAAGCGCAGCCCAGGCCAAGCCCGGAAAGGGCGGCGCCTGCGAGCACGTACGCCACGCCGTTCTGGGCCGTGATGCCCGTGGTGATGAGAGCAGCTACTGTCACCACCATGAGCCCCAGGGACATCGTGGCCCTGCCACCTATGCGGCCGGCGATACGACCGCCGAGCACGGAACCGGCGATTACGCAGATGCTGAACGGCAAGCCGGCGAGGCCTGCGAAGGAAGCAGAGTAACCCAAGGTGTTTTGCAGGTAGAGGGTGACCAGCACGCTAACCGGGGCGGTGGCGGCGGTTAGCGCGAAGGCGACCAGGGCCGACCCTACCAATCCGCGTAAGCGAAAGAGTCCTAGGGGTACCAGGGGATCGGCAACACGTCGTTCTACGAGCAGGAAGGCCCCGAAAAGAGCGGCGGCGAAGCCGAGCGTGGCCAGCGTGGCGGGAGACCCGACACCTACCCCTTCGATCCGCGTGAGCCCCAAGACCAGGAGCACAAGCCCCGCAGTGACTGTCCCTGCTCCCAGCAGGTCGATTCGTCGGGAAGCTGAAGGGTCTCGGCTTTCTGGAAGCAGCACGTAGGAGAGCGCGATCCCCGCCACGCCAACTGGGACGTTAACGAAAAAGACCCACTCCCAACCCAGAGCGTCCGTGATGAGACCACCCAAGACGAGCCCCGCCGCTCCCCCTCCGGCTGCCACCGCCGTCCAGGCTGCCACGGCGCGGTCCCTTTCACTGCCCTCGGCGAAGATGGTGGTAATGATCGAGAGCGCAGCAGGGGCGGTGATCGCGGCCCCAAGCCCCTGAAAAGCGCGCGAAGCCACCAGCATCCCCGGAGAGACCGAAAGCCCACAAAAGAGCGAAGCCGCCGTGAATAGGGCAAGCCCAGCGACGAAGGTCCTTCTCCTGCCCCACAAGTCCGCAACCCTCCCCGACAGCAGCAAAAAGCCAGCAAAGAACAGCACGTAAACCGAAACCACCCACTGCAGACCCGCCTGCGAAAACCCAAGGTCCTCCCCGATCGAATGCAAGGCGACTATTACCGCGTTCACGTCGAGGACATCGACGAACTGCGCCATACACAATAGCGCCAGCGCCGCACCCTTGCGTTCGACGCGACTGTCCTCTCTTTCATTCACCATAGCCCTCCACTTGTCTTCAATCGCATATCTTTAACGTTAAAGTAGTGTAGCATCGGTGTATGGGTAGAAGGAAAGAAGAGGCGGGTTTATCTACGAATCGTTCTGGCGGTCACCGCCTGACCCTTACGCGCATCGCTGAAGAGGTCGGGGTCTCGGCGATGACGGTCTCGAATGCCTACAACCGGCCTGACCAGCTCTCGGAGGCACTTAGGGAACGTATCTTTGAGACGGCCGGTAAGCTCGGCTTCCACGGTCCTGATCCCGTGGGACGTTCCTTGAGGCGTCAGAGGACGGACGTAGTGGGCGTACTGTACTCGAACCCGCTTTCCTACGCCTTCGACGATCCGGCTGCGGTTTCCTTCTTGAGCGGCTTGAGCTCTGTCACCGAGGAGGCGGACCTGGGACTTCTGCTGGTGTCTGCAACCGGAGGCGGTTTGGTAGCCGGACGTAACCCGAAGGCGGCAGCACAGGCCGCGGTGGACGGGTTTGTGATCTACTCGATGAGCGAGGAGGAACCATTGTTGGCGACGGCCTTGAGTAGGCAGTTGCCAGCCGTGGTGGTGGACCAACCGCTCAAGGAAGGAGTGCCCTTCGTAGGCTTCGACGACGAAGCGGCGGCCCGGGCGGCGGCCGAGCACCTACTTGACCTCGGGCACGAGAGATTCGCCATCGTGTCGTTCGCCCTCTCGCCGGACGGCTGGGAAGGGATCGCGGAACCCGACCGCCAGGAGCGGGCCGCGTTCCGCGTGAGCCGCCTCCGGCTGCGAGGCTACCGGGGTGCGTTTGAGGACGCTGGCCTGTCCTGGTCTGAGGTGACCGTCTACGAGTGCCCGGGCAGCACCAAAGAACTCGGGCACCGGGCAGCGGAAGCGTTGCTCTCCTCGGAGCGCAGACCGACGGCCGTCTTCGCCTCGAGCGACCAACTCGCGCTGGGCGTCATCGAATATGCGCTAGAATACGGTCTTTCCGTGCCCGAAGACCTTTCCGTGGTCGGGTTCGACGACATCCCCGCGGCGGGAAGTGTCGATCCGCCGCTCACCACAGTCCACCAGGACCACGCCCAGAAAGGGGTACTAGCAGGACGAATGCTGGTTGCACAGCTTCGTGATGAAGACTTCCCAAATGCCGGATCCCTGCAAACCAGTTTGGTGGTCCGGGGTTCGACATCTGCACCCCGTAAGCCCTGACCTTTGCTTTCGAGGGCTGTGACGCGACCATCACGAAAGCCAACCCCTTCTAGGGGCTTTCTCACACACCCTCTAAGAGATCCAGAAACCTCCCTGACGAACCCAAACCAACCAAGAACAGTGTAGATCAAGCCCTTCGCAAGACATCTCCAACGCGCAAAGTACCGGCTTCTTCGTGGATGAGGTTCTGGCCGAATAAGACTTCGCCGCCTCGCTTGCGGAACGTCGCCAGAGTGCGTAGAGGC
>JBGTDE010000346.1:0-3182 GCA_041748475.1 Rubrobacteraceae bacterium
GTTGCTCGCCGCTGCAGCACTCGTGTTGCTCCTCGCCCTGGCGGCAATCTCAATCTACGCGCTGAGCTCTCGTGGTGGAGACACTGCGGAGAATTCCGGCGGTGAAGCGGCGCGTAAGAGTCCCGGCGAGGAAGCCAAAAAGTCTGGTGGAGCTACGGGAGGGGGGACATCGGTCGAGGAGAGCGTGCCGGAGGAGACCGAGCCAGCGCCGCCGGTCGATACAGCCGACGATGTTGTTTTCGATATGTACGTCAAGGCAACGGAGAACGATTTCGAGGGGTCTTGGAATCTGCTCTCTAGCCGGTATCAGGAAGAAGAGGTCGGCTCCCTGGAGGAGTGGGAGGCGCGTCAGATCCCACTGACCGGCCTGGTCGTTACCGAAGAATTTGCCGCCCAGCCTGCCGGAGAGAACGAAGCGGAGGTCACCTTTCAGACGCAGGAGACCCGCGATGGAGTAGTGCAGAATGTCAGTGGGATCTGGACCGTTGTCAATGAGGATGGCGAGTGGCGATTGGACAGTTTTCAGGAGCGGTAGGCTGAGTACGTCCGGTCAGTGGGTCAGCACGTCACCTGCGGTAACTCTCAGCAAGTGGGGCAGTTAGAAAAGATCTGAAACGTTCACGAGCTCCATTGTGGACTTCGGTTAGCGTATTTGGGGAAAGCTCATATAATCGGGCGCGTGGAGAAGCTAGCGAACAGGTTTGTACTCGAACGGGAGATTGGGAGCGGAGGCATGTCGCGGGTCTTTCTGGGCCGCGATGAAGTCCTGGACCGTCCGGTCGCCGTGAAGATCCTTCACTCCCGCTACGGTGGTACGGAGATCGGGGAGCGCTTTCAACGTGAAGGCCGCACCGCCGCCAAACTATCGCACCCGGTGATAGTGAGGGTCTTCGACGCGGGCGAGAGCGATTTTGAGGGTCGCAAATCCTCATATATCGTGATGGAGTACATCTCCGGCGGTGACTTGAAAGACCTCGTCGGCAAACAAGGCGCTCTGCCCGAAGCCCGGCTGGCTGATATTGGACAGAGTGTCGCGGCGAGTCTCGCGCACGCTCACGAGCGTGGCATCGTTCACCGCGACATAAAACCAGCTAACATCCTGATAGACGAGAAGGGTAACCCCCGTCTGACGGATTTCGGCATCGCCCGCGCCCTGGACGCTTCGCAGGCTACACGTACCGGAGCGTATCTCGGGACGGCCATGTATTCTTCGCCGGAGCAGCTAAAAGGCGAAAAAGTTACGCCCAAGAGCGATGTCTACTCGCTCGGCGTGACGCTTTATGAGGCGGCGACGGGAAGCATTCCGTTCTCGGGGAGCACCATCGAGATCGCCACCCAGCACGTCAACAAGGAGCCCGAGCCACCTACCCGGCGAGGAGCCAGCATCGACGGAAAATTGGAAGACCTGATCCTGGCCTCCCTAGCCAAAGACCCGAACGACCGACCATCCGCCGATACCCTAAAATCAAAACTCGCCGCCCTAAAAGAACGCCCAACCCCACCGCCGCCCGCACCGCCGCCGCAGAAAACTACTCCAGCCCCAAGCCCGGAACCCCAGCGTTCAGGTCGTTCGCGAGGTCCGATGATCGCGCTGTCGGCACTCCTGCTGTTGGCGGTGTTGGCCGGGATCGGGGCTCTAGCAATCCCCATGTTACAGAGCAACGATTCAAACCAGACTTCCGCCAGCAACAGCGCCGGAAACGGAAACAATGCCAGCAACAAAGACACCGGCAACGACTCATCCAGATCAGCGGCAACCACGCAAGAGAAACCCGAGAAAACCAAAGAGCAGAAGCCGAAACAAGAGAAACAACCTGAGAAGCCACCAGAACCTCAACAGGATCAAACGCAGGAAAAGCAACCAAAGGAGCCTCAAGAACCCGAACAATCAGACGGCCTCACCGCCGCCGCTGCGGAGCAGACCGTGCGAGGTTGGTACGATTCCGCAGTGTCGAAAGACTACGAAAGCTTCAACGCCCGGCTCTCTACCGGTTTTCGGCAGAGTACCTTTCCGGATCAAGGCACATTCGATGGAACTTTCGAAACCCTAAAGAGCATAGAGTTCGTCGAAGGGCCGAAGGCTCAAGTCTCACAAGACACGGCGACCGTCACCGGGACTACTATAGCGGAGCACGAAGGCTTTACAGAGCGCAACACGGGAACCTGGAATCTCGTCGACGAGGGTGGCGAATGGAAGTTAGATAACGTCAACGTTCAAACACAGACCATATAATAAGCCCAGGCTACGGAAGGAACACGCTCTGAAAACCATTTTTACTGCTTTTCTGTCCGCGATAATCGGCGGGCTTATAGCGATACTATTTGTATCCTTCGGGCTGTTGGGCCTCGACGATGAGCCGGGTGGTGTGACGTTGAGGGAGGCTCCAGCTCCGGTTGAAGGGGAATCCGCGAGTAGCGGGAATGATTCTTCAACTGTTCGCCAAGTCTACAGTGACGATGGTCCGGGTGTTGTCAGCGTCGATGTGGCTTCCTCGGAGACGGGGCCGGGTGGTGGCTCGGGGTTCGTGGTCGATGGCGAGGGACATATCGTGACCAACCAGCATGTCGTGGAGGGGGCCGAGGGTGTCTCCGTGAGGTTCGCTAGTGGTGCGCGGGAGAAGGCTGAGATCGTCGGTGAGGATGCCTCAACTGATGTGGCGGTCATAAAGGTGGACGCGCCAAAGTCAATCTTGAAGCCGTTGGCCTTTGGCGATTCGGATTCCGCGCAGGTGGGGGACGCGGTCATAGCGATCGGTAACCCGCTAAACGTCGGGTTGAGCGTGACTACTGGTATCGTCAGCGGGACCGAACGGCCCATAACGGCCCCCAACAATTACACCATCGACGGTGCCATACAGACGGACGCGGCGATCAGCTCGGGCAACTCTGGCGGACCTCTGTTGGATGCTGGTGGTTCGGTCATCGGCATAAATTCGCAGGTCGCTTCGGCGGGCGGCCAGGGCGTGGCTCAGGGCGTCGGGTTCGCAGTGCCGGGTAACACCGTCAAGAGCGTCGTGGAGCAACTCATAAACTCCGGCGACGCTGTCCACGGCTACATCGGGGTGAAGATGTTCGAGATCGGCCTGGAAGAGCTTCGAGCTTACACCACGCTAACCGAGAAAGAGTTGCGCGACGACTACGGCCTACCGGCGACCGGAGCGATCGTGACCGACATAGCGCCC
>JBGTDE010000347.1:0-3102 GCA_041748475.1 Rubrobacteraceae bacterium
GGCCTCGGGCTGCATACCGTTTGCGAGGAAGCTCGTTGTCCCAACATCGGAGAGTGCTGGAACAACCGCACGGCTACGTTCATGATCCTGGGCAACGTCTGTACTCGCTCCTGCGGATTCTGCGCCGTTTTGACCGGCAAACCGTCTGAGTTGGATCTCGACGAACCTGGTCGCGTCGCCGATGCCGCGAAGCAGATGGGACTCGAACACGCGGTGATCACATCGGTCAATCGCGACGAGTTGGCGGACGGTGGAGCGTCCATCTTTGCCGCTACGATCCAGGCCATACGCGATGAAGTACCCGGTTGCGCGGTCGAGGTTCTAACCCCCGACTTTAAGGGCGACCACGATGCCATAAAAACCGTCATCGACGCTCGCCCGGATACTTTCAACCACAACATCGAGACCGTACCGCGCCTCTATCCGGCTGTCCGACCGCAGGCTAAGTTCAGGCGGTCACTGGAAGTTCTTCAATACGCCAAGCGTCTCAACCCGGATGGTCTTACCAAGAGTGGCTTTATGGTGGGACTTGGCGAGGTTGAGGAGGAGTTGCATCAGACGATGCGCGATCTCCGCGACCACGAGGTCGACATCCTGACCATCGGACAGTATCTGCGTCCGTCGGAGAACCACTTGCCAATGAGCCGCTACTACAAGCCGAAAGAGTTCGCGGACCTTCGCAAGTACGGCTTCTCGCTGGGATTCAAGCACGTCGAGAGTGGGCCGCTCGTCCGTTCCTCGTACCACGCTCATGAGCAGACCGCCGACGCCCGCAAGAGCGTCGCGAGCGTCTAAAACTCCGCGTGACCCTTGAGAGACCGGTACCGGCGAAATCGACCGTTGAAGTGCGACGGTTGCCGGGCCTGACGGCCTACGCCGAAGCTTGGGAGTTGCAGCGCGAGTTAGCGCGGCTTCGGAAAAAGGATGACGTTTCGGATACTTTTCTTTTGTGTGAGCATCCGCCGGTTTTTACGATTGGACGGGGCGCGCGGGATGCGACGAATCTCGGGGCGGGAGAGGAGTACCTGCGGTCTCTGGGGGCCGAAGTTTTCTGGAGTGATCGGGGTGGGGACGCTACGTTTCATGGGCCGGGTCAGCTTGTTGGGTATCCCATTCTGCGGCTCAAAGTCCGTGATACGCACGCTTATCTGCGCGGTCTCGAAGAGGTTATCGTGCGGGTGTTGGCGAAGTATGGGCTGAAAGGTTGGCATCATTCCGAGTACACGGGAGTTTGGGTGGGGGAGAAGAAGATTGCGGCCATCGGGGTTAAGTTTTCGTCTGGTTGGATCTCCTCTCATGGTTTCGCCCTGAACGTCTCCACGGATCTCTCCTGGTTCGACAGCATCACACCCTGCGGCATCCAGGAGTTCGGCGTAACGAGCCTGGAGAGGGAATTAGGTTACGAAGTACCGATGGCCGAGGTCGAAGAGAAGATCGTGCGTCACTTCATCGAAGCGTTCGGTTAGTTTACTTACTGTCTCCGAGGGTAATAGCTGGCATGCTCGAACTCTGTCAACCTATAGAAGGAGATGCGGGATGCTAAAAGGCGTAGCGGTAGTCTGGATGCCGGTGCAGGACATCGAGCGGGCGAAGGGTTTCTACAAGGATACTCTGGGACTCGAACTCACCAAAGAAGACGGCGACTGGGCCGAAGTCGACGCGAACGGCCTCACGATCGGATTGAACGGTCGCGAGCCGTCCGGCGCGGCGGCTGATGGTGGTCCCGTAGTGACCTTCCAGCCGGAGAACAGCCTCGAAGAGACCGTCGATAGCTTGAAGGGCGCGGGCGTTGAGGTTCCGGCTGGTATCTCCGAGCATCCCTGGGGTCGGGTCGCGACCTTCAAGGATTCCGAGGGCAACGACGTTCAGCTCTACGAGCCGCCGAAGAACTAGCGTTCTCAGTCTCTGTCGAAGAGACACAAGAGATTAAAGAATTTCGCCCCGCCGTCCGGCAATCTAGGATGCGGGGCGAAACTCTCATGTCTTCTATTGGAGGGAGCTTTCTCTTTCCAGAGACTTTTCGACGATACGAGGTTTTGTGTATTGAGGATCGCAACCTTAGAGCCTCTGGTGCGTAGTATCCGGTATATCTAAAGTAACTCCCCGGAGGTGAACGAACTGGGTACCACGACGCTCGCGCTACTCGCCGCAACGATACTGGTCACCGTGCTCGTGGTCGGTTCGATGCTGCTCCAGCCCGCGCTCCGCCGGATCGGGCTCCGCAACTTCAAGCGGCGCAAGTGGAATACGGTGCTCGTCATCCTGGGCTCTATGGTTGGCACGGCTCTGATCTCGGGTTCCCTGGTCTTGAACGATAGCACCGCCCGATTCCAGGAGAATGAAGCCCGCGAAACTCTGGGCGAGATCGACGAAGTAGTCCAAGAAACCTCCCAACGCCTACCCAGCGACCGCCGACCAGTCCCATCCTTCGACGAATCGATCGTCTCCAAGATCACACCCTCAGCCATACGCGACGCCACAAAGAACGCCGAAGACGGACCCGCGAGCGTAGACGGTTCACTTGGAGCCTTGATCGGCGAAGTGCCCGCCGAAGCCTTGAACAAGAAGGGTAAGACCACCATCCCAAGCCCGGCGGTCACCGTGATCGGCGCGGATTGGAAAGACCTCGAAGCGTTCGGCTCCACGCCGCCACCCGAATCCGAACGACCAGCCCCAAAACCCGGCGAAGCGTACATCTCCGAAAGCCTGGCGAGCGCCCTGGAACTCGAAGCGGGCCGAAAAATACGCATGAGAGGCGCAGCCGAACCAAAAGAGTTTGAGGTAGCGGCGGTGCTTCCGGAGACGGGCATATCTGGCTACAAGGGACGTTTTTCGAGCTCGGAAGGCACGATGCTGGTGGCCCCGACGGAGGCTCGTGGGCTGCTGGACGTGAAGGCCGATCAGGTGAACACGCTCTTCGTGAGCAACGCGGGGGATATCGTTGAGGGGTCGGACGCTTCGGGACGGGTGAAGGATGGCATTCAGGATGTCTTGAAGGGCGATGGGTCTTTCGAGGTCGCGCAGGTCAAAAAAGACACTATCGAGCAGGGCGGCCTACCTATAGGACAGGTGTTCTTGATGATAAGTTCTTTCGCGATCCTG
>JBGTDE010000348.1:0-1764 GCA_041748475.1 Rubrobacteraceae bacterium
CCGAGGATACTCATGATCCACCACCACATCCTAGCCGTCCCCGGTACGGGCCGCGACGTGAACAACCTTCGCGACGCGGGCGACGTGATGGCGATCCTGCGCGAACTAAAGATCGACTTAGTCCTCTCGGGACATCGCCACGTACCCTATGTTTGGAGCATTTCCGGCGTGAGAATCATCCACTCCGGCACCGTCTCCACCATGAGAATCCGAGGCGTAATGCCACCGTCGTACAACGTCATAGAGCTTGACTCAGAGAGCGTGGATATCCGCATGCAAGAACCCGGAAAAGGCAAGGAAGGCGAACAACCGCTGGCTAGTTTCTCCCGCTCCCCGGTCACGACGAGCAAATTCTACCCGGACTACGGAAACTTCGTCTTCTACGACAAGCTGCCCTTTCTGTAGACGTTAGAGTTGCTCTAGAAGATGCGTTTTCTGTGTAGATTCGTTTGTGCTTTGGGTTGCTCCGACCGGCTGTGGAAAGTGATTTGAGGCCGTAGCGGATTCGTCGAGATTCAGCAGGTTGGGTAATACTTTTGGTCAGCGATTTCCTCGGATATGGGCCACTGCTCGGATGCTCCTGTGCTTGACCGACCGTGGAACGCGGGTCACGGAAGGGGTAATGGGTTGCGCCTATCCGAGCACGGAGCGGGCGTTGGACGAGATATCGTGCCAGGGAGTCCGAGTTCTCGTCAATCTCCATAAGAAGCCTCATGATCTGCACCGACTCTCACGTCATGGTATGCGAGAGGTCCACTTGCCGGTTGAAGACTTCGCCGCACCTACTGCGGAGCAGATCGAGAGCGGGGTGGCGGCGATTTTGGAGGCTCGTGCGGCTGGAGAGGCGGTAGCGGTCCACTGTGGCGGAGGGTTGGGTCGTACCGGAACACTACTAGCCTGCTACCTGGTATGTAGTCAGGGACTCGGTGCCAGAGAGGCGATTGGTCGGGTACGGGATCTCAGACCCGGCTCAGTCGAGACAGCCGATCAAGTCGCAGCGGTGGAGGATCTGGCAAGTCTCATCAGGTAATTTGAATTGATCAGCCGGTCAGAGAATCCGGACAAGCTCTGCTGCTATTCGTCGATGAACTCGATGCCTTCGGGTTGTCCGGTCTTCTCGAAGGCTCGCCGCAGGAGGTCTCGGCCTTCTTGACGTTCCTCGTCGGAGCGGGCTTTCTCCAGGACGGTTTTTACTGATTCTTCGATACCGGCATCGTCGAAGATTATGCCCGGCATGGCGATGACTACCTCACGGATCTGGCGGTAGATGAAGTCTGGCTCTCCGGCGTAGGCCCAGCCGTTGCGGGCGAGTACCCACGCCCAGCCTTTCATGCGGATAGTGTTCTCGATGTCCTCGTCGTCGAGGCCGTACATCTCGATCCTGAGGCGGCGGTCGGTGATCACCTCCGGCTTTATGCGCACAGTCGTAGGCATGAAGCTAGTTTAGCAGGAGGCTCTAGGCTCCAGGTTCGAGGTGCGCGCCACCCTGCCCCGCAGCGTCCGTCACGAACCTCGATGGAACGGTCGACCCGAAACCCGCCCGCGCCACGGCCAACGCCGGACGTTTTCCGGAAGCTACCCCCAGAACCTAGAACCTCTAAATTAGAGTCCCGTTCTTGATGACCGCCGCGAAGCGGTCCCCCCCGAGGTGGTAGGCGAGGTAACGCCAGTCGGGGGCGTCGAGGAGGAGGACGTCGGCCCGGTAGCCGGGTGCCAGGCGTCCGACGTCCGGAAGGTCGAGGACGTGGGCGGCGTTGGCGGTGC
>JBGTDE010000349.1:0-1942 GCA_041748475.1 Rubrobacteraceae bacterium
CACCGCTCCTACCAACAGAATACTCAGAGATTTTTCTAACCTATATAACACTGTATTCATATCCTCCATTGCGTCCACACCCCTGCCAAATGAGGCGAAACTATTCTAATAAGAGAACGTAACATATCGTAACGAGATTGCAACATCTGTGAATCAAAGGGTGTGTTGAGGCTATTGCTTTGTGACTTGCACTTTGGCGAAGCCGGGTTCGATCAGGTCGATCTCTTCGGCGGCGGCTCGTGAGAGGTCGAGTTGGCGTCCCTTTATGTACGGTCCTCGGTCGTTGACGACCACGCGCACGGACTTACCTTTGTGTTCCACCAGTAGTTTAGTGCCGAGCGGCAGCTTCTTATGGGCGGCGGTCAGCTTGTTGGGATCAAACGCAGGCCCGCTTGCGGTTGGAAGACCCGCGAAATCCTTCCCATAGTAGGAAGCTGTCATTACCGTGCTGTTTTTCTCGGAGCCAGAAGTGCCTGTTTTTGGAGCATCCGCAGGGGAGCTAAGGGAGACCTCCGAGATGCCGGAGTAAAAGGTGCTGTCCTGAGCGGTACGGGCTCCAATACCGATAACGGTTCCGAATGCCGCAAGGAGTGAGACTGCAGTGAAGAGCGAAAGATAGAGGACGCTTTTCCACGAAGATTTGGGCAGGAAGCGCCGCCAGGTGTTCTGCTTTCGCCATTCGCGGCGGGATAGGTGGGTTGAGGTTGTATCTCCTATCATCGAGGCGGCTCGTGGATCCTCTCCGGGTTCGCGTGCGGTCTCATGCGTTGTGGTCTCCCCGCTTGCGGAAGCAACGAAACACACCGTTAGCCGAGTTGCCGCTTCCTAGAGCGCAAGGTTATACGAGAAAAGGCCGCGATTCTTGCCAACTCTGAATGACCCGTGCATCCGCATCGAGGGCCACGCCACAGCAAACATTCACTACGGAACTCGCCATCCGTGGAATACTGTGACGGAAGCTAGAGAGAAGAGGTCACACTATGAGCGGAGATATAGAATCCATCAAAAGGCCGCTACGCACCATCTCACTGATATTTGTAGTTGCGGCGAGCGTTCTATTTGCTGCCTGTGGAGCCGAAGAGGGGAGTAGTGGGTCCAGCGGAGGCTCCAAAGAACCCAAAAACGGCAAAACCGAAGCCGCTTCCAAACCCCCGGAGAAGACATCCAATCCCTCGGGGGAAAAGTCCGTAGAGAAGGATTCCGGGGACAAGAGTAAGAATGCTTCGGCCTCCGCCGACAAGAAGAAAAAGAATTCTTCCGGTGGCGCTGCGAGTAATCAGGGGGGAGCCGGGGCTGGTCAGACGGTCGAGATCGAATTCGGCGGAGACAAAGGGACTCGTTTCTCCTCCACGTGCTTTATCGGGCAGGAGAGGATCAAGACGAAGGGAGAGGTTCCTGATGTGCTGTCGATGAAAACCGGCGGTCGTAAGGTGGAGTGTGAGATCCTCAAAAAGGGTCAGGGCGCTCTTGAGACGACGCTCGTAGCCGGAGAGAGTCGCCACTTGCAACGCACGGATTCTCGGTGGGCTACGATCTCTCTGACCTACTCGAAGGCTGGATTTTTCTCTTCCGTCAAGACTTCCAGCGCGGGCTCGGCGGCGGCCAGCAGCCAGACCAGCGTCACCTCCAACCAGTCGTCCTCATCCTCCAATTCGTCCTCATCATCCTCCGTAACCTCCGATTGATCGGCGACCCTTCAGGAAAGGCGTAGAGCATGTCGAACGGAAACGGCGACACCTTCGAGCTAAACCTCGACCTTCATCCGAACGAGGCTTCGGGGCTCGTGGATATCCGGGACGAGACACTCCTGGAATCCCACGACTGGGACTACGGGTTCTGGGCGGTTATGGACGAAGCCGAAGCTGAATACTGCGTCGCCACCATCGGCCACCGGCGCGGAGAGGATATAGGCGAAGGCTGGGAGATAGACCGGCTGCACGCC
>JBGTDE010000350.1:0-10615 GCA_041748475.1 Rubrobacteraceae bacterium
TGGCGTGGTCGGCGCCATATTTGCCGTTCCCACAGTCGCCATAATCTCTTCGACGTTTAGATACCTGCGCGGCGCCCTGCTTTTCGAGAACTGGCGGAAACCGTTTGTCGAGCCAGCCACCGAAACGCGAGCGAGCATTGACGCCACCGCGAACGAGCACGCCGAACAGTCTAACGGTGGCTCCGGAAAGGCTGGCACCCAGACCAAAGACAAGCCTCAGAGTGCGAAGCCCGAGAAGAAGTAGTCAAATGACGCTGCCGCATCGAAAATCCCTCTTGCACAAGGATTCTCTGAGGCAACTTCTCAATCCGCTAGTCCGGGGGCTTACGGCTATGCGGGTCCGGCCTGATACGCTAACTATGCTGGGCTGGACACTCGCTGTTGGCGCGGCGGTTCTCTTCGCTCTCGGACATATAAGGTTCGCGGGAGCTGTGATGTTGGTGGCCGGTCTCTTCGACGCTTTGGATGGCGCGGTCGCTCGTGAGTCGAACCGTATGAGTCGGTTCGGTGCGTTTCTGGATTCTACGGTGGATCGCTTCTCGGAATCTGCGGTCTTCGCGGGGATACTTTTCTATTACGCGAGCGAAGCCCGGCCTTACGAGGTTCTGCTGGCGGCTGCGGCCATGACTTTCTCTCTGTTGACTTCATACACGCGGGCTCGGGCTGAAGGGTTGGATGTCGATTGCGAAGTCGGGATTTTGGAGCGGGCGGGGCGAGTCGTGATCCTCTCGCTCTCTGCCATCTCCGGATTTCTGACGGTCGGTATGATCCTCGTGGCGGCGGGAGCCCTGATCACAACTCTCCAACGTGTCTCTCACGTTCGCCGTGAAACCAACTAAAACGCGAGACGCGGCGAGTGACTATAGAGCCAAAACGACCCACGAAGTCGCCCGTATCCACCGTCTCATAAAACAAGCTGGGCTACCAGAACCTCTCGGGGATCCATCTTACGGTATTGTTTTGGCCGTGGAACCGCCAGTCGGGCCGCGCCTTATACAAGCTCTCTCACGAAGCCTGGAGACCGTGAACCTCTCGCAAGCCTACGTCACCTGGAGCGGATCCGGCCACCTCTTGGAAGAGTTACTGGCCTTCGAGCCCGCAGCACTGGTAGCCGTGGGACCGGAAGCCTCCCAGACCATCGACGACCTAGGATACTCACTGGTCCGCAACCATTTCTCGGATGCTCGTGAGGGTGAATGGTTCTCGTGGACAGCTTCGGTCTCCGGCCTTCGGCTACCACCTCTCGCCCCGGCTCTCTCGGACGAGGACGCGAAACGAAACTTCTGGCGGGCGTTTCTGGCGCTCAGAGATACCGCGTGGGCCTCCTGAGTATTCCTCGCCGAGCGGTCGGAATAACGATCTTCGGCGCAGTGTTACTCTTGCTTTTTGTCTTCGTAGCACCCTTGGTAGGAGTAGGATTCTCGTACACGGCGCAGATATTAGCCTTCGTCATCTCAGTGCTTGCGACCGGCGCACTTCTCTTTGGTTTTCCATCGCTTGTCAATGCCATAGCCACTCCCTGGCTTCTCGGTTTCGGGGCTGTCGCCGCTGTGCTCGGTGGGCTGTCTGCGATCCTCGCTCGTCCCGACGTTCTGGCGGGTGGGTGGGCCATCATCCCGTTACTCGCTCTTTTTGTCTCCAATATCCTCAGGATATCGGCTGCTGCGGCGCTTGGGATCTCCCTGGCTCGGCACGTCGCGTCTCCTGCGATATCACTCTTGATAGCCGCTGTCGCTACGGTCACGGACCTCTTCTCCGTTTTTGCCGGACCAACAAAGGCGATGGTCGAGACGAGCGCCCCGGCCCTGGATTTCTTGCTTGTGATCTTCCCGACTTTCGGTCAAGCTTTGGGATTCGCCCTCGGGATCAGCGACTTCATCTTCCTGGCCCTCTTTATCACTATGAGCCGCCTCCTGAACCTCCGACACATTCCAACGACCATCGCTGTCTGCGCCGGAACTCTCCTCGCCATGACCACAAGTCTACTCCTCGAAAGACCACTGCCCGCACTGCCCTTCATATCCCTGGCCTTCGTGCTCGTCAACGTCGACCTTATCCTCGCTTCACTCTTCAAACGTTGATAGATCCGACGATGTCCGTCATCAGAAAACTCTTGTTTCGGGTCGGGTGTCTACCCTTTTTCATATGGGCTGTATACTCTGGTTTAGGAGTTGAGGAGCTTATACTGCGGGGTTTATTTGAAACCTCGTTTAATCGGATATTACAGGCTCCGCGTTAAGTCTTGCTGGGGCCGAGAGGAGGAGCGTTATCTTGAGTTTCGCTTTATTGCAGGCTACTGCGTTGGGCTTCGGTGCCATCCTGATCTTTGGGTTGGTGATACTGGTGGTCTCTTTTCTGCTCAGTGCGATCAAAGTGGTCAACGAGTACGAGCGTGGGGTCATCTTTAGTTTCGGTCGGGTGCAGGGCCAGGCGAAGGGACCGGGCCTCTTCCTGTTGGTTCCGGTTCGAGACAAGATGGTCAAGATAGATCTCCGTACCGTAACAATGGACGTGCCGCCGCAGGACGTTATCACCCGCGACAACGTTCCAGCCCGCGTGAACGCCGTTGTGTACTTCCGGGTTCTGGATCCCAACCGCGCCGTCATAGAGGTCGAGAACTATGTGTTGGCGACCAGCCAGATCTCCCAGACCACTCTCCGAAGTGTCCTCGGCCAAAAAGACCTCGACGATCTACTCACCAACCGCGACGCAATCAACGAGCAGTTGCAGAGCCTCATCGACGAGCAGACCGATCCGTGGGGCATCAAGGTAAGCGTAGTCGAAGTCAAGGATGTCGAGATACCGCAGCAAATGCAGCGAGCGATGGCTCGTCAGGCGGAGAGCGAGCGCGAACGGCGCTCTAAGATCATCGCCGCCGAGGGTGAGTACCAAGCCTCCGATCGCCTGCGACAGGCTGCCGACCGCCTGGATAGTCCCGCAGCCTTGCAACTCCGGCTCTTCCAGACCATGAACGAGATCGCCGTGAACCAGAACTCCACCATAGTGTTGCCGATACCAATGGACCTGTTGAGCCCTTATATGTCGACCCCGAACGGCTCGTCCAAGTCCCCCAGCCAGTCAACCACGACAGGCGCCGATGGCTCCGATCTATACGAGCAGACGATGGGCCGGGGTGCGAAAGTAGAACCGAAACCAATGGACCCCGTGGAAGACATCCCGGATCTACCCGAGGACTTGAAGCCCGGCGCACGCCCATCGGAGACATCGCCGGACAAGCCATAGATAGGCGATGTCTCAGCTTCATACATAAAATGGGTTAGTCAACGACGCTCGCGGGTAACATAAAATTGCACACAAAGAGGATCCGAGTTGAAAGAAGCTAGATGAGGCGCGAGACAACCGAAAACTTAGAGAAAGATGGGGCCGTAACCTCAGACCCGATAACCCTGGAGATTCCTAGCAGCTCCGAGTACGTTTTGCTTGGGCGGTTGGTAGTGACTCAGATGGGTCAGATCGCGGGTTTCGGTCCCGAAGACATCTACGACTTGAAGCTCGCCATTACCGAAGCCATAACAAACGCTATCCGCCACGCTCGTGTCGATACTATCAGGATCGAGTATCGTATCCGTCCTTCGGAGGTCGAGATCACTGTCGTCGACGCGGGCGATGGATTCGATGTCGAAAACCCAAACACTAACCCGGACGAGCTGGGCGGTTTCGGGTTGGACGTTATCCGGAACCTGGTAGACGAAGTCGCCCTCGAATCTGGCGGCTCGGGAACGAGTCTCAAGATGATCCGCCGCGTTTCTCCACTCGTATAACCCGTAAGAAAAACTACGCAACTTGCGTTAATTGAATCGGTTGTATACAGTTATGCGCGTTTGAAAACCCTATAAAAGTCAAGAGGAAGCCCGTGCTACAGCTCGTAAACCCTGGCACCAAATCCATCGCGGATTACCGGAGCATCATCCGGCGTGACCTGTTCGAGGAGATCCACGATCTCGCCGAGCGTCTAAAGGGAGCGCGGGTTCTGCACGTAAACGCCACCGCTTTTGGGGGCGGTGTGGCGGAGATTCTTTACACTCTGGTCCCTCTAATGCGCGATGTCGGGCTGGAAGCCGATTGGAGTGTGATGTATGGTGCGGAGCCTTTCTTCGATGTGACCAAAGGCTTTCACAACGCTCTCCAGGGTGCGGATTATGACTTTACCGTCGAAGGACGGGCAGTGTACGAGGATTACAACCAGAGGTCTGCGGAGGCGCTGGTCGACTCCGGGAACGAGTGGGATCTTATGTTTATCCACGATCCCCAGCCAGCGTTGCTCAAGGAGTTCAGCGGTGGACTTTCGCCGGAGACCAAGTGGATCTGGCGCTGTCACATCGACACTTCGACCCCGAACCGTCAGGTCTTGGACTATCTAGCGCCGTACATCAAGGATTACGACGCGCAGATCTACACCATGCAACAGTACACACCGCCGGATATGGACCTTCCGAATCTGGCTCTGATTCCACCCGCCATCGACCCGTTGAGCCCCAAGAATATGGCTCTCTCGCCCAGTGACGCCCGGTACATCGTGGACCAGTTCGGCGTAGACACTACCCGGCCATTCCTCGTCCAGGTCTCACGGTTCGATCCCTGGAAAGATCCTCTCGGGGTCATAGATGTCTACCGCCGAGTGAAGGAAGACGTGCCGGAGGTTCAGCTCGTCTTGATCGGCTCAATGGCCCACGACGATCCAGAGGGCTGGGATTTCTGGTACAAGACCGTGGAGTACGCCGCTGGAGACCAGGATATTTTCCTATTCTCGAACCTGACCAACGTTGGGGCCATAGAGGTAAACGCGTTTCAGTCCATAGCGGATGTCGTGATCCAGAAGTCCATTCGCGAAGGATTTGGGCTTGTGGTGACCGAGGCTTTGTGGAAGGCCCGACCTATGGTGGCCGGTAGAGTGGGGGGCATCCCAATGCAAGTTACGGCGGGCGGAGGCATCCTCGTCGATGGAATCCCCGAAGCCGCCGCAGCCTGCTCGAAGATCTTGATGGATCCGGAGTACGCCGCCGAGATGGGCCGTCATGGCAAGGAGCACGTCCGGGAGCACTATCTTACACCGCGTCTGCTGCGCGACGACTTGCTGCTCTTCGCTAAACTACTCGGCGTGTAGGATGGACGAACTCTTGAGCCAGTATGTGCGCTCTCTACGGCAGTTCTCGCCGGGTCAGGACAGATCTGCTCGCTGAAGTTCTCTCTGCGTCAGCACTTGGGACGCACGCCTTCACGGACTAAGAATTCTTGCAGGGTGAAGTTCTCTCTGGAGATCCGCTTGGCGTTCTTGATCCCGACGTATCGGTAGTGCCAAGGCTCCCACTGGTAGCCGGTCTCAGCCTCCTTGCCGTCAGGATAGGCCAGTACGAAGCCATAGTCCGGGGCGTTTTCGAGTAGCCAAGTGCTACCGGTAGTGTCACCGAACGGCCACCAAAGACGGTATTCGGCGGCGGAGTTGGTGAAATCAACCGCTGTGCCTAGTTGATGCTGGCTCTGGCCCGCTGGTGCGCTGACAGTGTCCGTTTCATCTCCGTAGACGTTGGTGAATTGGGAGAAAGTCTCTTGTTGCTCCGCATAGGTTCGGAATGCTGAGGCGACGATCAACTCTTCCTCGTCCGCAGCGGCGGCATCCATAAGACGATCTAGTTGCCGAGCCGCCTTGCGCCGCAGCACCGGTCCCGCGTCCAGAGTGGGTATCCCGTAGCCCTCAAGAGCGACCAAGTCCGTAGGAGCGTAGTCCGGCGGCAAACTGTGCTCGTGGTCCACGAGAACCCGTAGGTCGTCGCAGGTATCTTCGGGGGGCGGGATAGGCGCGGTTCGTTTGTACTTGTCTCTTTCAGCCCGTTTTTCTTGGGCTTTCCTTTCTCTGGACTCGGTGTTCTCCGCCGAGGCGGACAGTTTGTCTCCACCTTCGTTAGACGGTTCAGAATTTACATTCGAACGGTTAGGATCGTCCGAAGCATTCGAGCTGACGGCAGTCGCTATAACGTAGATGAGAATTGGTACGAGGATCGCCGCTGCTACCAAGAGCAGCCGCTTACGCTTGCGTTGTATCCTTGAGGTGTCGAAACCCCCTGTGGAATTGTTCCTCTCTAAGTCCATCGATCAAACCTAACTCACCGGAACCCGCTTGTCCACTTATCCCTAGGGTTATTGGGCAATAAAAAGCGGACCCCGTAGGGCCCGCCGTAGTGCGAAGCTGTGTTGCTAAAGGTCCGTAGCCCTACTGAACCCGGCTTGTCCGGGCCTGCTGACCGCCACTACCTGCGTCGGAGAGAGCTTCCCGGTTGGTCAAGAGTAGGAAACCAAACCCGATTTTAGCCAGGAAGTCCAGGATCAGGAACAGTAGCACTTCGGTGCCAGCCCCAACCGCCATGAAGCCTTCGGTACCAAGTAGCCAAACTATCGGATACAAAGACCACAGTACCAGAGTCAGTATCGCCAGCGTGCCGAACAAGCTGCTGACGGAAGCCGACTGGCTGGATGCCGCCGCGAAGAGCTTCGTGTAGACCAGATAGAGGACCGCAATCATCGCTATGGTGCTGACGACGAACCAGAAGCCACGACCGAAACCAGAGATCCTGGATCCCGCCAGAAGACCCGTCAGGATCATCACCACGTCTAGCACAATGAGCGTCGTCAGGAGACCAATGCTCCTGCGCCAGCTAGCGAGGGCTAGAAGGGCCAAGTCGAGCAGCAACAGTGGTGTCGTTATAAGCCAGTCTATGTATCGGAAGTAGTAGAAGCTGCGACCGTCCAGCAATTCCACAAGACCTGCGCCTGTAGCCATCATCAGGTACGAGAACGCCGCCGTACCGGTGATGACCGACGTAATAACGTGGAACGCCCGGTTGCCTTGCGGAGCTTGGGAGCTTAGGTAGATGAAGTACGCCGTAGCCGCCACGAAGCCTAAGACACCAATCCAAAGTAGAAAGGTTTCCATAATCCTCCTCTTTCCTAGTTACCTAACAGTGACAATGATTTTACAAGCAGTTTGGTAGGGAGTGAAGTAATCCTACATACCGTTCCGGCGACCCTGGGCTCTCGCCTGGATATCTTCCGCCGATATTTCCCCGTCCAGGAACATACCCACGAAATAGCCGAGCACTGCTACGAGTACGACCAGAGCCGTCGCGCCGAGACCTATAAGAGCTATAAGAAAGACGATCAGCCCCCCGATCAAAGCTCCCCACTGCTTGTTAGTCCAAGTTGCCATACGTCTTCCTTTCGTCGAATTCGTTTACTACGCCCTTCCCAGGACGGTCACTTGCACTTCTTCGTAGGACACTTTCTGACTTCCGAGAGCATTCCGTATGTTCTCCCGGACCTGGGTCGCGAGTTCGGTGTAGTTGCTATCCTCCCCAGCTTTGACATCGCAGAAAACACTGTACGGTTTTCCGTCGGAGGCTAGCGAGACTGATGGCGATACCGCACCGGCTTCCCGAGCCGCGTTCTCGGAGAGGGATTTGACGGCTTTCGCGGTCAATCTAGTCTCCTGGCCGGGTGTCTCGTCGATGGTCGTGTCGCGGGCTACGCTGCTGCCGAAAGTGAGTTCCTTCAAGAGCAGGTAAAGTGCGATCAGGACTATTAGCACACCGATAATGGCGATGATGATGCGGACTCCTTGCGTAACGCTCGAAGTCGAGAGGCTGCTAAGACCCTGCACAGCGGCATCGTAATTAACGTAGTTGCTTACCACACTCGACGCGATCACACCAAAGCCCACCAGCAAAAAGAAAACTGGAATCACGATCATCAAAATCGCTATGAGCAACATGATAAAGCGGTTGAAGCCGTTCATTGCACCCTCGTCTTTGTCTCTCGCGGGTCGGATTCGATCATCCGGATTTTGAGCTTGCTCACCGGTGCTCCACTGCTTGAGAGCCGATCCTCAATCCTCTTCCGCAGGTCGGACTGTATCTCTTTCTGATCCTCGCCCCGCCGGATGTTAGCGTCCAGCTTTACCTCCGCGCCAGGCTTGCGTCGGGCCTTAACCTTAGTCGATGAATCCAGGATGTTGGGAGTCGAATCAGCGGCGGCAGAAACTTCTTTCTCGACCACATCCCGCTTCATGTATGTCCCCTCCTGCATCTTTACCTTGCGTGGGGTACGCGGCTTCAACTCCATAATTAGCAACACCAATCCCAAAATCGCCACAAGCGCCAATATCGCTATGGTGAGGGGGCCGGGACCGCTCTCTATGCTGTTGACGAATCCGCTAACGCTGTCTCCGACGGGGCCGACCGGCAAATTCGCCAGCTTGTAACCAAGAAGTTCGAAGCTGTAGACCACTGCGAACACACCCAGCAGAGCCAATCCTATTAGGAGCAGGATCATGATGAGCCGATTAAAGATTCTCATCTTGCGCCACCTCCAAGTCCGTAAAGATTATGGAGGTCTTTCGTCCCCCGGTTTCCAGCCTGACGCGCCGACGCAAGTCATCGGCTATCTGGGGGATTGGCTTTGGCAGCGGGAAACGAGCTACCACGTGAACTTCGATCTCATCCGGTCGAACCGCGACCCCTGAGACTTTCTCACTACCCTCGTAGGTCGCTACTTCCGCGAAACGTCCGGCTCCCATCGAGTAGATACCCTCTGTGGCGAGGGCCGCTTTCGCGGCAGCCCTCGCTAACTGAATGTCTTCTGCCAAAAGCTCAACCCACCCTCTAGTTCGCGTCCGGCCTGAAGACCGGACGCGCTACTGTCGATCTTACTGCTGGTTCTCTTTCTCCTGCTGCTGCAACTCCTTCTGACGCTGCTGCTCGGCCTCCTGCTGCGGGAAGTAGATGTTGCTGACGACGATGTTGACCTCGTTAACGCTCAAGCCCACGAGGTTCTCGACGCGGTTGATGACGTTGCGACGTACAGCCTCCGTGATTTGAGGTATCGACTTGCCGTACTCGGCGGTCAGCGTAAGGTCGATAGCGGCTTCTTCCTCGCCGACCTCGACCGAAACACCCTGAGTCTGGCCGCCACCGCCACCGCTGCCACCGGTGATGCTGCCGAGAAGACCGCTGACGGCCTGCGAGCCGCCGCCACCCATCCGGATGCCCTCGACCTCTTGAGAGGCGATACCGGCGATCTTGGAGACCACCGCGTTCTGGATGGTGGTGTTGCCCTTCTCGGTCTGCAACGGGTTGTTGCCGCTGCTGCTCTGCTGGCTCTTCTGCTCCGTCATGAGTTCTCCTTCTTGTCCGTTTTCCTGGCTTGCATGAACTTTTCCTACGCCGCTCGCCGGGTAATGAAACGATAGATAACGAGCAACAAAATGGCTCCCACCGTGGCCGTGAGGATAGACCCCAAGCTAACATCTTTCACCACAGGGTTACCAGTAACGAGCTTAACCACATAACCGCCGACGAACGCGCCAGCTATGCCGATCAAGATCGTGCCGATAAAACCTCCGGGGTCTGGCCCCGGCATGGCGACCTTCGCCAAAATACCCGCTACAAGCCCTATAACTATAAGAGCTAAAATACTGCCTATGGTTTATTCACCTCCTGTTTCTTTCCGAGATTGTTTATCAAGGGCTTCCAAAAATATAACAGAAGCCACAACCATGTACCGGGCGACATTACCCCGGTTGCTGGAGATATAAACGCTTTTGCAAGATACTTTTGGATTACCGGTACCCGAGAACCGTTCTGACTACTAGTCCGCTAGACACCGAGGAAGGGTTTATTCTTCTTCCAGAGCAACCAGGCTATAGAGAGAATCCACAGAGCGATAATGGCTGAGTAAGCTGGAAAAATCTGCCGGTAGTACTCTGGGGTGTCACCGGTCTCTATAATGGGGACGTTCGAGGCTGTGGGGAGCTTTGCGGACTTGAGGCCAGCTTGGGTGGTGTCGTAGAAGATGACCTCGCCGACCGTTGAGATCTTGCCCTCCCAAACCACGCTCTTGCCGCTTTGATCCGGAGCAGGCAACCCCTGCGCTGTCTGAACTAGGAGACTATCGCCGGTCTCTTCCAGCCCAAAGTAGAAGTACGAAGCACTGTACCGGGACGCGACTGCTACCTGAGAATCCTTCGTACCAATAGGTTTTCCCTGCAAAGACTCGAAATCCGGTGTCGCGGTTCCCTTTACGCGCACGTAGTCGCCTATCTCGGTTCCTTTCGGAAGCTCACCTCGTTTTAGCTGGTCGACCGTGAGATCCACGGGCTTGCTTTCGAGGCCGTACGAGAAGTTGGCCGCCGTCGTCGAAGCTCCAAAGGTAAAGACCATGACCATGAAAAGCCGCGTCAAGAGCCAGACATTGCGCTTAAGCCAGGCTCCGAGGCCGGGCTCCTGGTAGTCCGAATCCAGGTTCTCGCCGAACTTCTCGGTTTTTTGCTCGCGAGTATCCATTCGTTGAAGTCTACTCGAATGCGCCAAGCGAGGTGGTGCTGCTTTCACAGCGGAGATGTCCGCGTCGATGCAGTATGATGCTCGTAGAGTCTGAGGTCGAGCGTTGTGGATGAGGCGCATACAAAACTGTATGCTGTTGTGCTTAGAGAATGGCTAAACGGTAATCCGTGGAGGTAGGGTTTGGAAGAAAACCGGCGGGAAGCGGAGCGCGACCCGGAATACACCGTGATAGGCGTGATCCCGGACGGTGTCGAACTGAACCG
>JBGTDE010000351.1:0-1952 GCA_041748475.1 Rubrobacteraceae bacterium
TTCAGAATTACCGTGTTGCCTGCGACGAGTGCTGCGGCGGACATTCCCGTTAGGATAGCGGTCGGGAAGTTCCAGGGGGCCACGATCACGCCTATGCCCATCGGCTGATAGAAGTAGCGGCTCTCTTCGCCGGGGACGGCGTAGATCTCCACGCCGTCTTTGAGACGCAGCATATCGCGGGCGTAATATTCCAGGAAGTCGATGGCTTCAGCGACTTGCGCGTCGGCCTCGTTCCAGGGTTTGCCACCCTCGAATACCTCCCAGGCCAGAAACTCGAACTTCCTGCGGCGCATGATCGCCGCCGCTCGCATCATGATTCGAGCCCGAGCCTCCGGCAACGTCCGGCTCCAACTCTCAAAAGCCTTGCCCGCGACATCCAACGCCATGTCCGCCTCGCGCTCCGTGGCCGCCGCGAGCTTGCCAACGACTCGCGAGGGATTCGCTGGATCCAGAGATGAGATCTCACCATCCGTCTCGATCCTCTTGCCACCGACAATCAGCGGATAACTGGCTCCGAGCTGCCCTTCGACATCTTTTAGAGCGGCATTCATGGCGGAGACGTTCTCTTCATCCGACCAATCCAGATAAACTTCGTTTTTGTAAGGGGTCAGACCCATGTTCTTTTACCTCCCGGTACGTTTCTTCGCTATTTCTATGATGCTCTGTATTACATCTCTGGCGACGTAGCCCGCTATCTTGGGATTCTCTTTCAGGCGGCGAGTGGAATACTCGTACCACTGTTCACCGTATGGCACGTAGATGCGGACCTTGTGCCCCCCACCGACCAGGATGCCGCGAAGTTCCTCGTCCACTCCGAGAAGCATCTGAAACTCGTAACGATCCTTTGGGACATCGTGGCGGTGGATCAGGCGCAGGGCGTGAAGCACTAGATGCTCGTCGTGGGTCGCGATGCCTACGTAGACACCAGCTCTAAGGTACTCTTCGAGGAGCATGATGTAGTTTTGCCGGACGGTGTCGAATTCTTTGTAGGCGATCTCACGCGGCTCGTCGTAGATTCCTTTGCAGACCCGAGCCGTTACTCCGGCGCCCACCAGACGCTCGACATCGGTAAGGCTACGGCGCATATACGCCTGGATCACCGCTCCAATGTTCTCGTGTTTCTCGCGCATCTCCATCACCATATCCAGCGTTGCGCTGGTATACGGTGAGTCTTCCATATCCACGCGGACGAAGCGGTTTGTCCGGGCTGCGTACTCGATGATCTCCTCCAGGTTCGAGCGACAAAGGCTCTCATCCAGAGTGATCCCAAGTCCTGTCAGCTTTACGGAGATACCGGAGTCCAGGCCGTTAGCTTCGAGCGCGTCGAGCACGTTCCGGTACTCGTTCAGGGTCTTTAACGCATCGGCTTTGGTGTCGGTGCTCTCGCCGAGCAGATCCACGGTGGCGACGCATCCTTCACGGTTTAGCTCGCGGATCGTGGAGATTGCTTCCTCCAGTTGCTCACCGGCTATGTAACGACTCGATATGCGCTTCACGATGGGCTTCGGGACGACCGGCACTGAAACCGCTATGGCCTTGTCTACTACGCTCATCCGCGGAACCTCCTATCTCTTGACTAACGGTATCTTTGCTTCTGTCTCTCATCGTAGCGAAGACCCGGTATCCGGTGGCGTTATATTTCACCGCGCCGGATACCGGGTCCGCTCGTTAGCTTCCTATTCGGAGTCCGAGCCTCCGGCTTCAGCCTCTTTCTTGGCGGACTTGAAGAAGTGGAGGATAGCGACGATCAAGCCTCCCCATAGCCCTACACTTCCAACGATGAGCATAATTATGGCTCCAGTATTCATTTACACCTCCTCATCTTCTGTAGTCCCCGTGCCGGAAGCCTGCGCATCCTTATCCCGAGAACGCACGGACTGCATGATAAAGCCGATCACGGGCAGACCAATAGCAACGCCCCAGCCCATGACGAGCAGGCCGCTCAACGGATA
>JBGTDE010000352.1:0-15322 GCA_041748475.1 Rubrobacteraceae bacterium
GCCGCATCCTCCGCCGAGGCTCCATCCACCTCAATGCTGTAGTAGCTCGAATCACCCTTCCACGGGCAATGCGTGCTCGTGTCGCTTTCGCGCAAATATTCCTTAGCCACCGACTCCGGCGGAAAGTAATAGTTGCCCTCGACGACTTCCGTCCTGTCGCTCTCGGCGAGCGTAACGCCGTTCAGGGTAACTTTAGGCATTGCAGGCTCCTTTCCCCTAACGCCCACCATTATATACTGGATGTTTCGATAGACGAGCCACCGCCGCATTGCTAGAGTAGCCCCGGCGCTGACCTGAACAACCATCAAAACGGAGGGACGCGAATGATTAGAGTAGCCGTTATAGGAGGTGACGGTATTGGCCCGGAGGTTACGGACGCGGGTATGAAAGTGCTCGAAGCCGCCGCTTCCGGGAATGCCGCGTTGGAGTTAGAGTTCACCGGGTTCCCGTGGAGCTGCGAGTATTATCTGGAGCACGGGCACATGATGCCCGAGGACGGTCTAGAAACACTCCGGGGGTTCGATGCGATCTATATGGGCGCGGTCGGGTGGCCGACGGTCCCGGATCACGTCTCGCTTTGGGAGCTGCTCATCCCCATCCGGCGGGCTTTCGATCAGTACGTCAACCTCCGCCCAGCACGCCTGTTACGCGGCGTCGAAAGCCCCCTGAAAAACCCCGGCACCCTCGACGTAACCATCGTGCGCGAGAACACTGAAGGCGAGTACTCGAACTCCGGTGGCAGGTTATTCACCGGCACCCCCAATGAGATCGCACTGCAGGACACGGTCTTCACCCGGCGCGGTCTCGAACGCATCATCCGCCACGCCTTTGGCGTCGCCGGTACGAGACGGGGCCAGGTCACCGGTGCTACGAAGTCCAACGGCATCAGCATCACCATGCCCTTCTTCGACGAAGTATTCAACGAGATAGCGCGAGAGAATCCCGGCATCGAAGCATCGCTCATGCACGCCGACGCGCTGGCCGCGAGGCTCGTGCTCGACCCGGCGAGCTTTGACGTGGTCGTGGGGTCGAACTTGCTCGGTGACATCCTCTCGGAGATCACGGCGGCGACCGCCGGAGCCATCGGCATCGCACCTTCCGCGAACCTCAATCCCGAAGGCGATCATCCCTCCCTCTTTGAACCCATCCACGGCTCCGCTCCAGACATAGCCGGAAGCGGCATCGCAAACCCGGCCGGTGCGATCTGGGCCGGTGCCATGATGCTGGAGCACACCGGACACGAAAAGACGGCCGCTCGAATAGTCGAGGCGCTCGAAGCTACCTTGGAGGGCGGAGTAAAGACCGGCGACCTCGGTGGCGAAGCGACTACGAACGAAGTAACGGACACCGTCGTGGAGCGGCTGCGAGCCGCAGTCTAATCTACGAACTCCGCAACTCCCGCCAGATGGCCGGGAGGACCTTCGCCGGGTAGCGCCAGCTTATAAACGAACGGCCATGCTCCCGGATACGGTATTGGATCGGGACTTCCTCGATCACGAAATCCTTTCGGACGAGGTCCAGCGTCAACACCTGTGCGTAATTGTAGTCGTGGATGATCTCAGCGCTCGCCGCCGCCGCTCGCGAGAAAGCCCGCATCCCCGTCTGTCCGTCAGTAATTCGGCATCCTGTGAGAGATGAGATCAAAAGCGTAAACGCAAAGTTGCCCACCCTCCGATACAAGCGCATCCCGCGCACGCCACCACCCAGGAAACGACTGCCGAGTACGTATTCCGCCCGCCCCTCAATGACCGGTTCTACGAGACGCGGAATGTCCTCCGGCGCGTATTCGAGGTCCGCATCCAGATACGCCACCACCGCCGCACCGGCCTCCACAGCCGCGCCAAGACCCGTTCGCACCGCCGCCCCAAGGCCCCGGTTCTCGGCGTGGCTTACGACGGTCGCCCCGCGTACGGCGGCTATCCGCGAGGTTGAGTCCGTAGAGCCATCATCCACCACGAACGCCCGGATTTCGTAGCCCGGCACCTGTACCTTAGATATGCGATCCAGCAGTATGCCGATTGTTGCCTCTTCGTCCTTCGCCGGAACTACGACGGCTAGAAGCCTCATCGCTTCTCCAGTGCTTCGGTGAGCGTTCGTCCGGTGGAGCCTTTCGGGGGTTCTATGCCCAGGAGGTAACAGATGGTGGGTGCGAGATCCAGGATGGAGTGCGGTTCGGCGACGGTTCCGCCTCTCGCTACACCACCTCCCCACATCGCGAACGGTACGTAACGCTCTCCCTCGGAGAGATGTCCGTGCGCGCCGATGCCTCGTCCTTGTCCATGATCTGCCATCAGGACAACGGCGGTCTCGTCGTCCAAGTAGCCCTCCGACTCGCACCAACCCATGAACTCCTCTATAAGCCTATCCGTGATCTCGATGCGCTCCACGTACTCTGGATAGTACGTTCCCCGCACGTGGCCGTTCTGATCCACGGCGAGCAGTTGAAGAATCAGCAGTTCGGGATCGTGCTCGGCAAGCTCGCGCCGGGCGGCAGCGATGAGGTTGTGGTCGATCTTGTCGTTGTGCGCCACGCTCGTGACGCTCGCCACGTCATCCCCGAAAGCGTCTATGAGATGCGCTATCCCGACGAGACGGCCCTTCTTACCGTGCCGTCGTAGCACGTCGAAGACGCTCTCGACCTTCAAACCATACTTCAGAACGAGGTTCGACCGGATGCCGTGACGCTCGGGCGCGGCCCCCGTGAACATGGACGAGAAACAGACCACCGTGCGAGCTGGATACGCAGTCTCCACACTCCCGAAAACCGTCCCACTCGCCATCATTTTCTCCAGGTACGGTTTCTCAGCCTCGTGGAAACGGTCCAACCGGCAACCGTCTATGACCACCACGATCACGCGCCGCGCCAACGCCCCTCCGCCGTTTACATCCCGCGTCCGCTCCACCGGATAAACGGGCTTCCAGTGGAAGAACCGACGATGCACATACAGACTCACGAACGCCGCTGCAGCCGCAAAGCCGAGGACGAGCCCGACACGTCCGGCGCTAAGGGGTTCGGAGACGAGGTATTGCAAGGTCAGCAGAGCTAGAAGCGCCTTCGGCATCTGCTCCAGGAAATTACCGCTCGTGGAATCCGGATTCTCGAGAACGAGCTTCCAGAACCGCGTAAAGTTCGTCCACGGAGCGCCCGTGCGTAGATGGTAGTAGAGCGTCCCCCAGAAAAACACCGTAAAGAAAACGTACAAACCAAACACCAGAGCCACCGCCCCGAGATCCACAAACCGGAACACCGCGAGAAAAGCCGCCAATAACCCCCACAACGCCCAACGTAACTTGAGCGGGAAGTCGAAAACGACGAACACGACTACCAGCGGCGCCACGAGTATCAATCCTGGCAACGCGCGTCCCCAAAATACGCCATCAGCGAGCTCGAAGACGTGCAGCAGCAAGAACGTTCCAAGCACAAAGACTGGGTGGAAAGACTTGCCTTCGTTCAAAATATTCCAGAGGCGAGCCGCGAAGATCTCGAACCCCGATGCCGCTCTCACCGCTCCTCTACCTCCTCTGTGTCTTTGATCTAGCTCACACGCCTCACACCCGAGGCTTGACTTCAACGCAACGCATACACTAACGTTGTCTCGTGGTTATTGCAAATGATTGTCATTAGAAATAAGGAGCCTGGATGATACAGCGTAGGATCTCTCTGACTGCGGCGTTCTTTGTCTCTGCGGTTTTGATTGCTGGATGCGGACAGCCCCCTACCTCGTCGGATGAGACCAGCGGCGAGGATAAGAAGGGCAAAAAGACGGAAGCGACCGGCGGCGAAACAACGAACGAATCGACCACAGTCAACATCGCGGACAGCCCGGAGCTCAAAGAAGGCACGGAGCGTTATGAGAAGTACGTCGCGCAGCAGACGGAATTGCTCGTGGAGCGCACACAAAAGTTCACGGATGCGGTCGAGGCCGGTAACGTCGAGGAGGCTAAGCGCCTCTACGCACCGGCGCGGGTGCCGTGGGAGCGGATCGAGCCCATAGCGGCCACACTCGAAGACTACGACCCGGACATAGACGCTAGAGAAGGCGACGTGCCAAAGGACGAGTGGAGCGGCTTCCACCGGATCGAGAAATCACTTTGGGAACGTGACACCACCGAGGGCCAGGCACAGTACGCTCGGCAACTCATGAAGGATGTTGAAGGTTTGCAAGGTGAGATCGAGGAGTTGGAGCTTGAGCCGGTGGCTCTCGTAACTGGTTCGGTGGAGTTATTAAACGAAGTCTCCGCTGGCAAGATCACGGGCGAAGAAGAACGCTACTCGCACACCGACCTCTATGACATTCAGGCCAATGTCGAGGGTTCGGAGAAGGCTTTCGAAAAGTTGAGACCGGCGCTCGAAGAAGCAGACCCGACGCTCGCCAGCAACATCGAGCAGCGCTTCGACTCGGTCTACGCGGAACTGGAACCGTACCGCAAGGGTGACGGCTGGGTGCCGTACACGGAGGTCAAAGAAGAGGAACGCCGCGAGCTAAGCCAGAAAATGGATGCACTAGCGGAACCTCTCTCCCAGATCGGACAAGTCCTAAAAGGTTAGGGACGAGAAGATGCCTAACGAGAAGACACTAGGAAAGAAGGTCAGTCGTCGGGACGCGCTGCGGATCTTCGGCGCGTCGGGGGCAGGCTTTACGCTCGGGGCCGGAGGCGCGACGCTCGCCACTCGCTACGCCGCCGCGCAAGATGTGGAGGGCGCGAAGAGCAACGGTCTGGATTCCAGGGTTCCGTTCTTCGGGCGGCATCAAGCCGGTGTCTCGACCCCCCAACAGGAACACTTACAATTTGCGGCTTTCGATCTGACAGCGGAGAAGGCCTCGGAGGTCCGGGATTTGTTGCGTTCGTGTTCGGGGGCGGCGGCCCGCATGTGCGCGGGTGAACCGGCGGGTGAAGAGAACTACGAGACCTTTCTGCCACCAGACGATACCGGTGAGGCATTTGACCTGTCGGCGGCGCGGTTGACGATCACGTTCGGCTTCGGGCCGAGCCTTTTCGAGAGAGACGGCGAGGATCGCTTCGGGCTGGCGAAGAAGCGTCCGGCGGCGCTCGCGGAGATACCAGCGTTACCCGGTGAGTCGTTGGACGAGGCCAGATCCGGTGGTGACCTGTGTATACAGGCGTGTGCCGATGATCCGCAGGTAGCGTTCCATGCGATAAGAAATCTGGCGCGAATCGCTCGTGGCGTGGCTGTGGTGCGCTGGTCGCAACTGGGATTCGGGCGCACCGCGAGTACGAGCAAGTCGCAATCGACACCTCGTAACCTCATGGGCTTCAAGGACGGCACGAACAACATAAAAGCCGAAGATGAGGATCTCATGCAGCGGCACGTCTGGGCGGAGAAGGGCGACGGACCATCGTGGATGGACGGCGGCACGTACCTCGTAGCGCGCAAGATACGAATGCTCATCGAAGTCTGGGACCGCGTCTCTTTGGACGACCAGGAGAAATCCATAGGCCGACACAAGTACACTGGCGCACCTATCGGCAAAGAGGAAGAATTTGCACCGCTGAATCTCGACAGGAAAGACGAGGATGGCGAGCCGCGTATCCCAGAGATGTCCCATGTCCGGCTCTCGCGCCAGAGCGAGGATGAGCGGATACTACGCCGGGGTTATTCTTTCACCGATGGCATGGACGTGGAGCGGGGGCAGCTCGACGCGGGACTGTTCTTCATCTGCTTCCAGCGCAACCCCCGCAAGCAATTCGTTCCACTACAGCGCAGGCTCGGGCAGAACGACGCTCTAAACGAGTACATTCAGCACACCGGCAGCGCCCTGTTCGCCTGTCCGCCGGGGGCGGGCAAGAGTGGTTACGTCGGCGAAGCGTTATTCGAGGGAGACTGAACGTCACCGCTCACTCAAGCGATAGACTCGGTAGGTCATCTCGAATTTCTCCGTCTCCGTAGGGAAGAAAGTCTCCGCCGGGACCAGACGAGGAAGTTCGAGCTTTTCCACATCAACAGGCTCGAAGTTTAGGTTGGAGATCAGGGGCGGCGGTCCCCCATCGGTGGTTACGTATAAGGCATCGTCGAGGAGTCCGGCATCTCGCAACTCATCCCGGTCTTCTCGGAAGAGATCCCGATCGTACGGCAGAACCGACCGACCGTAGACGTATTCGAAGGTCGAAGCGGTGAAGTCGAAACCTTCGGGCATCTCCATAAACACGACCTCGGCCTCTGGTATCTCCTCTTCCACCCGCTCGAAAGCCTCTATCGCGCCGGCGTACTCCCGAGTCTCGGGGAGGTAAAGAGCGAGGTTGGCGGTGTAGCCAAGCGCGACGATTGCGAGCACGGCGGCCAACCCGGCTCCCGCATTCGGGGAGATCCGTCCGAGGAAGCGTCCGATCTCGACTACCCCATGACCAGCGAGCAGAGCTACACCGGGCAGAACAGCCGGAACGAAACGTCGGGTAGCCCACGGAAGGTCCGGGGCTACATTGGGGATGATGGTATACAGAAAGCCGAAGCTCAACACGGCAACGAGTAGGATCGCGCGTCCCGCATCGATCTTGTTCGCCGCGAGCAACAGGCCGACGAGCGCCAAAGCCGCGACGGGCGGTGTCACGAACCAGACTATGCGGACGAGAATCTGCGGCTTGTAAGCGTCGAAGTCGCGGGAAGCGGCGGGCAACGTATCCCACGGCACCGGCAAGACGAAGTACGCCCACAGTGCCACCCCTACCACGATTAGAGCGACCGCCAGCGCCAGCCAGCGCCCCCGCACCTCCAGCCAACTCCTAATCCACTCGCCCCGCCACCGGCGAACAGCTAGGAAGGCCACAAGCACGGCAAACATCGCGACTAGCAAGAGAGGCCAACGGTCGAGGATTTCCTTCAGGCCGTGTTCGGAGTAGATGACGTACAGGTAACGTCCGCCCAGGGTATTGAGGTAGAGTAGCGAGGCGCCGGCGAATACCGCAAGCGGCACACCGGGCAAGAGCCAACGCCGGATCGGACGTTTCACCAGGAAGTCCAGGAGAAATAGTAGCGGTATGGCCGCTGCGGCTAAGAAAGCATCCACCCGCACCAACATCGCGGCGCCTAGTAGGAGACCGGCGATGATGCCTGTGGTGGGGTCTCTCCGTCGGGAGAACCGGATCGCCAGCCACAGACCGGCCAGTACGAGAGCTTGCGTTATTATCTCGCTGGACGGCTGACGGGACCACCAGATCTGCGTGTAGCTCGTCGCCAGCAGCGCTGCTCCGAGAATACCGGCCCACCGCCCGAAAAGCTCCCGGCCAAGGCCATACGCGAATCCCACCGATAATGCACCCATCACGGGAACGACATAGAGTTCGCCCCACAAACCACCGGCGAGGTTGCCAACGCCGAGAAAAACGAACGGACCAGGGAAGAACTGCGGCACGATCAGGTCGCCGTCCAGGATGTAGAAGCCGGGATACTTTTTGCCTTCGAGGAACGTGTGGAATGATGAGACCGCCCCCACGAGCGGATCACGGGTGAGAAGCTCCCCCGTGCGGGCGAGCTTCGCCGATATCACCGCGTACACGCCAGGGTCCCGGTTGTTCACAATGTACTCCGCCGGACGCGCATACAACAAAAACGACCCCGCCGCGAGTAGAAAACCCGCAAGATCCCACCACCCCAGACGCGCAAGTTCCACCGCACGGCCCCGCCCCAGTACCCAGGCTCCAACCGCGCAAATCGCTAGACAGATCAGAATCACCGGTGTCGTAAACCATCCAAGTAGCGCCAGAGCCGTCAAGACCGGCCCCGCCACCGCCAACGCCGACGCGACCAGCAAGAGCAATCGCTCGAAGAACCCGTCTCCTTTACGAGCCATTTGGCGACTGAGAAAGTACCCCGGTGCGAGGAGCGCGGCGAGGATGAGTAGCGCCTCCAACACCGAAACCCTAGACTCCTAAGATGGGCCGCTTCTCCCTCGCGGCCTGAGCCGCTATCCCTTCTTCCAGGCTCACGCGGGCCTTGTAGTGTAGCTCTCGCGCCGCCCGTGTGGAGTCGGCCCACGTCGCATACACGTCACCGGGTGCGACTGGTCCGTAATTCGCCTCGATCCGGGACCCCGTCACCCGGCTCACCGACCGGATCAACTCGTTCACCGTGGTGCGCGAGCCGCCCCCGACGTTGTACACACCACCGGGAGCATCCAAAGCGGCGACCGTCGCTTCCACCGCATCCCCTACGTAGGTCATATCTCGCGTCTGTTCCCCATCCCCGAATATCTCGACCGACCCGCCCCGCAGAGCAGCCCGCAGAAAACGAGACACCGCCATCTCGGGACGCTGACGGGGGCCGTACACGGTGAAGTATCGGAGAATAGTTCCTGGCACGCCTCGCTCCCGCTCGTACAACGCGACCAATTCCTCGGCGGCGAGCTTGCTCATACCGTAGGGTGACGCCGGACGAAGTGCGTGATCCTCGCCCACCGGCCCATCGGAGGCCACACCGTAGACCGAGGATGAGGATATGTAGACGAACTTCGGCGAACCGTTGCGCCCAGCGGCTTCGAGCAACCGCTGTGTAGTGAGCACGTTACGCTCCATGTATCTCACGAAACCGTCTCCCCAACTCCGGCGCACACCCGGCTCTCCGGCCAAGTGGATCACGCTATCCACCCCCCACAGTAGCTCGTCGAGATCCAAGGTCAGGATATCCCCTTCGACGAGCCGGAAGCCGTCACGCCCCACCGCGCCAGCCACGTTGCTCCGCTTGCACTCGGGCGAATAGTTGCCCGTGAAGGCGTCGATCCCCACTACTTCCACGCCATCGTCCAGAAGCCGGTCGACCGTATGCGACCCGATAAAGCCCGCCGCACCCGTCACTAACACCCGACTCATATTGTCCCCGCTTTGATCCAGCTCACATAACCACCAATCTAACCCTTGATATTCGCTACGAGCTAGACTACCCTGCCTTCATAGTTATTGCAAACGATTGTCATTATGAGAAACACGTAGGAGGCTCCAAATTTTGAGACAGACCGCAAAGCTCCCAAAGTCCGCGACGAGGCGGCTGCTACCCGTGATCTTTCTGTTGACGGCGCTGATCGCCTCGGCTGCGGCTTGCGGGCAGGCTCCCCCACAAGGCGAGAAGAGCGGCGATCAGAGCAGCTCCGGTGAGACGACCGGGGGTGGTGAGACGACACAGGCCGAGAAATTAAAGCCGGGCGAAGGTTCGCTGGTCGTCTACTCCGGGCGCAGCGAAGAGTTGGTGGGACCAATCTTCGAGCAGTACGAGGAGGAGAGCGGCATGGATGTTCAGGTCCGCTACGGTGATACCGCCGAACTGGCGGCCACCATCCTTGAAGAAGGAGAGAACAGCCCGGTAGATCTCTTCTTCGCGCAAGACCCCGGTGCTCTCGGGGCTCTCTCGGACGCCGATGTTTTCGAGAAGCTTCCAGAGAAACTCCTCGACCGAGTTCCGGGCAAATTCCGGTCGCCCGACGGCTTGTGGGTCGGCACTTCGGGACGGGCGCGGGTCGTCGCGTACAACTCGGACGAACTACAGGCAAAGGATCTCCCGGACTCCATACTGGACTTTACGGACCCCAAATGGGAAGGCCGTATCGGCTGGGCTCCGACCAACGGCTCCTTCCAGGCATTCGTGACCGCGCTGCGTAATATAGAAGGCGAGGATACAGCCCGTGAATGGCTAGAAGGCATCGAGTCCAACAATCCGTTCGTTTACCCGGATAATTCAAGCGCCCTCGAAGGCGTGGCCTCTGGCGAAGTAGATGTGGCGTTCGTCAACCACTATTATCTGCTTCGCGCCCGCGAAGAACAGGGCGACGACCTACCAGCCGAGAACTACTACCTCAAAAACGGAGATCCTGGCGCGCTGGTCTTGGTCTCGGGTGCGGGTGTACTAAAAACCGCCGATAACCCCAAAGCCGCCGAGGATTTTCTCAGGTACGCGCTCTCGGATGAAGCCCAACAATACTTCACCGAGACGGACTTCGAGTACCCACTGACGCGAGGGGTTCAGCCGGGGAAGAACTTGGAGCCGCTCTCTGAGATAGAGTCCCCGGATGTGGATCTGAGCAATCTCGACGACCTCGAAGGAACTTTGGATCTCTTGCGCGAGACAGGGGCACTGTAAGAATTGACGACGCGCTCCAAGCAGATCTCCAACCGTCGGAGAATCCCCGTGCAGCGGCCCTCCGGTGGGCGACCACCGGGACTGGTTTGGATACCAGCGGCGTTCGTAGCGGCGGCGATGCTTTTACCGCTCGGGTATCTGATCCTCCGCTCTTTCGAGGACGGTTGGTCCGGAGTGTTGGAGGTTCTGCTCGATGGATCTACGCTAGCGGTTCTGCTGCGGAGCATCTCGCTCGCGGTGATCGTTACAGGGGCATCGATAGCCGTGGCCGTGCCGCTAGCGTGGTTGACTGCGCGCACAGACTTACCGGGGCGGCGAACTTGGGCCGTGTTGGCGGCGTTGCCGCTCGTGGTGCCGTCCTACGTTGGTGGACTCGTGCTGATTAGTGCTCTCGGACCTCGCGGGATGTTGCAGGGGGTTCTGGCGCCGCTCGGGGTGGAGCGACTGCCAGAGATCTACGGTCTCCCCGGTGCGGCGCTCGCGCTGACGCTGTTCTCCTATCCCTACGTCTTTCTGACGGCGCGAGCCGCGCTTCGAGGGATGGACCCGGCGCTCGAAGAGACGGCCCGGAGCCTCGGGAGCGGAGCTTGGAAGACGTTCTTCCGGGTAACGTTGCCGCAGATGCGCCCGGCGGTCGTGGCGGGGGCGCTCCTAGTGGCGCTTTACACGTTGAGTGATTTCGGGGTGGTCTCACTCTTGCAGTACGATTCGTTCGCTCGTGAGATCTACACCCAGTACCGTTCCGCCTTCGACCGCACCCCGGCGGCGATACTGGGCTTGATGCTGGTCGCTCTAACAGCGGCTATCTTGTACACCGAGAGCCGCACGCGAGGACGCGCCCGCTACCATCGCAGCGGCGTCGGTACCGCCCGACGCGGCGCTCAAGTAAACTTGGGGCGCTGGAAGTGGCCTGCGCTCGTATTTTGCGGAGCGGTGGTCTCTCTGGCGCTTGTTTTGCCTATAGGAATCCTGCTGTTCTGGCTCGCGCGCGGGCTGGTCGAAGGTGAACCATTGCGTCTAGTGTGGGGAGCGGCCCTGAATTCGGTGTACGTCTCGGCGGCGGCGGCGGCGCTTGCAGCGCTCGCGGCTCTGCCGATAGCGGTGCTGGCGGTTCGTTTTCCAGGGAGAGTATCGGGACTTCTGGAGCGTTTGACATATCTCGGGTACGCGCTACCAGGGATCGTGCTGGCACTCGCGTTGGTATTCTTCGGGTCCAACTACGTTCCGGCGATCTACGGGACGCTGGGGATTCTGTTGTTCGCTTACGTGGTCCATTTTCTGCCGCAGGCCGTTGGAGCGACCCGCTCGGCTTTATTACAAGTACAGCCTAGCGTAGAGGAGGCGGCTCGGGGTCTTGGGAAAGGTCCGACGAAGGTTTTGGCGACGGTCACCGCGCCCTTGACACGCTCCGGTATAATCGCGGGCGGTGCTTTGGTGTTTCTCACAACCATGAAGGAGTTGCCCGCCACGTTGCTACTCGGTCCAATAGGTTTCGACACGTTGGCGACCAGCGTGTGGACCGCGACATCCGAGGCGTTCTTCGCTCGGGCGGCGGCCCCGGCCATCCTGCTCATCCTGCTCTCCGCAGTACCGATGTATCTACTCGTGATCCGGGAGAAAAAGCAATGAGCGATCCGATGGTGCGCATGACCGGCGTGAGTCGCGGCTACGGTCCGGTGAAAGCCGTCCGAAACTTGGACCTCACCCTGGAACGCGGCGGAATAATGGCCCTGCTGGGCCCATCCGGCTGCGGCAAGACGACTACGCTGAGACTTCTAGCGGGCTTCGAGCGACCAGAGGCCGGAGAGATCGAGATCGGGGGTAGAACCGTCGCCGGTCAAAACGCGAACGTCCCACCCGAGAAACGCGGCGTGGGAATGGTCTTCCAGGACTACGCCCTCTTCCCCCACCTCACCGTTAGGGCGAACGTCGCCTACGGCCTAAAGAACGGCCAGCGCCGCTCTGGAAGGGTGGAGGAAGTCCTCGCGCTCGCGCATCTCGAAGACCTCGGGGGCCGGATGCCACACGAACTCTCCGGCGGTCAGCAGCAGCGCGTCGCCCTGGCCCGAGCCCTAGCCCCAAACCCCGACATAGTGTTGTTGGACGAACCATTCTCGAACCTCGATGCTTCATTACGAGCCCGTGTGCGGGCCGAGACTCGGGACATCCTAACCGATGCTGGGGCGACGGCGATTTTCGTCACCCACGATCAGGAAGAAGCCCTCTCCCTCGCCGATGAAGTTGCCGTGATGCTCGACGGTACGGTAGTGCAATCCGCGCCGCCCGAAGACCTCTACCACCGTCCAGCGACGCGAGAAGTGGCGGAATTCGTTGGAGAGGCGAACTTCGTCCCCGGCACCGCTGACGAGTCTGGGCGGTTCGTGTGCGAGCTTGGAGATATGCCCGCGTGCGGCGCGTGCATCGGTCACGTGGAGGCGATGCTCCGCCCCGAAGCTCTGAGGCTGCGGGCTTTGACCGACGGTGAGGAATCTGCAAGCGGGGCGACGGTCTTGGCGCGGGAGTTCTATGGACACGACCAGCTCATAAAGCTACGCCTGGATTCTGGTCCCGTGCTCTGTTCGCGGCTTGGTGGCGGTCCTGGTTTTCGGCCCGGCCAGCGCGTCGGAGTGGAGTTGCGCGGCGAGGCTGTCGTCTTCCCTCGTACCTGAAAAATATCCGTCGCTGGCGATTGTGCCAGTATCCGACTAGAATTTCCACAGAGCAAACGGTCGGGAGGTTCGCGTGAACGTATTTGGACTAGATATCGGCGGTTCCGGGATAAAGGGCGCGCCCGTAGACATGGAGACAGGCGAATTGGCCGGGGATCGGGTTCGCATCAAAACTCCTCAACCCGCCACACCCGAAGCTATTGTGCAAACCTCCCTGGAGGTCGTGCGGACGTCTGAGTGGAAAGGACCGGTAGGATGTGGATTTCCAGCGGTCATGAAGGATGGCGTGATCAAGACCGCCGCCAACATAGATGAGAGTGCGATTGGCTTTGATCTCGGCGGCAGCTTGGAGGGCGAGCTTGGCGTTCCGGTGCGGGTCGTCAACGACGCGGACGCTGCGGGACTGGCGGAGATCCGGTGGGGAGCCGGACGCGACGTAGACGGCGTAGTTCTGATGCTGACGCTCGGGACCGGCATAGGCACAGCTCTTTTCGTAGAAGGCCGCCTGGTACCCAACACAGAACTCGGCCACATCGAGATAGACGGCTACGACGCCGAAACCCGAGCCTCCGACGGAGCCCGCAAACGCGACGACCTCGACTGGAAACAATATGCTGAACGCCTCCAGAAATACCTAAGCACCGTCGAAGCGTTGCTCTGGCCCGATCTCATAGTCCTCGGTGGCGGTATCAGCAAGAAGTCCGACAAGTACCTCCCGGACATCGAAACTCGCGCCAAAGTAGTCCCCGCCCAGATGCTCAATCAAGCCGGTATAGCCGGAGCCGCGCTAGCCGGAGCTCCCGGACGCTCTGTAGTATCAGTCGCGGAGTAGTGAGCGTTTCGGTGGTACTTTAACGGCGAGTGCTGCCGTGTGAGATCAGGGCCATCGCTTCGGAGCGGCGGGCGTCTTCCTCGAAAACGCCACGCACCGCCGAGGTGACAGTTATGGATCCAGGCTTCTGGATGCCGCGGATTGTCATGCACGAATGATCGGCCTCTATCACTACGATGGAGCCTTGCGAACCCAGCGGTTCATAGAGGGCGTCGGCGATCTGGGCGGTCAGTCGTTCCTGGAGTTGTGGGCGGCGGGCGTAGCCTTCGACTACGCGGGCTAGCTTGCTCAGGCCCGCCACGCGCCCGTCGGGGACGTAGCCGACGTGAGCCTTACCGACGAACGGCAGCAAGTGGTGCTCGCAGATCGACGCTAGTGGAATGTCCCGGACCAAGACAAGATCGCGATGGCTCCCGGTGAATCCTACCTGAAGGTGATCCAGGGGTTCCTCGTGCATCCCGGCGAACAGATGCGAGTAGGCTTCCGCCACCCGTTGCGGAGTCTCCCGAACACCCTCACGCTCCACGTCCTCCCCGATAGCCGCCAGTATCTCCCGCACCGCTCGCTCGATACGCGGCTCGTCTATAGGATTGTTCTCCATCCCGCTCATTAGCCCCTCACAAAATCCGGTAGTCCGCTGAGATTCAGCATAGATACAACCGCCAACGGATGCTCACCATCACCTTTACGGTCGATAAACGCCGCGTCGATCCCCAGGCTGGAAGCTCCCTCGACATCCGTTACGGGATCGTTGCCAACGTGCAACACGCGGTCGGGACTCACGCCGCTAACGCGTAAGGCTTCATCGAAGATGCCCCGCTCGGGCTTCTCGACACCGACGACCGCCGAAGCAATGATATCCTCGAAATAGTGGGTCCAGCCGAGGTCTTCGAGCACTTCGTGGAGCAAGACATCCCAGTTTGAGACTATGTAGATCGGTATTTCCATCGACCGCAACTCTTCCATCACCGGGACGGCTTCCGCGAACGGATTGAATGAGATACGACGGTCGGCGATCTGCGTAAGAACATCCGGCGGCGCCTCTACGCCAAGAGCCTGAGCCGTGACGCGGGCGTTGTCGGCCTTGAAACCAGCAAGCGATTCCTCTGAGCGATGCTTGATGTTCTCCTGGATATGTCGGCCCACACTTTGCCACACTGGGCCCGTGGCCGCTTCGACGGTCAGGGGGCCGTTCTTGGAGTATGGCGCGAGGTCGCCGACGTAGCCCTCGACATCCAGGTCGACCCACAAGATCGTCCCGTCCACATCCAGAAATATGGCATCATACTTCGCCAATCTTCGCACCACCCTAGAGACTCGCGTATTACAACTGTCCAAGTATAAACCGCACCGCGACCGACTTTGGCGCGTCCGTTCACGCGACTTTCTACAAAGCTCCTAGGAAGCTCCTGTTACGGCCCAGCGACGACCGGCGAAGCGGGCTCCGCAGGTAACAAGTCGGGTGAGCATCAGGATGTTCAGGGCGACCCAGACACCAACTACGCCCAGGCCGAGCCATAGAGCCGCAAGGGCTAGTGGGGCGAAGATTGCTAGAGCAGCGACCATTGACCACTTCAGGAAGCGGGTGTCGCTAGCCCCGATCAGGATTCCGTCCAGCGCGAAGACCGCCGCGCCTATCGGCTGCATCAAGGCGAAGAGCGGCCAGATAGCGGCGGCTTTCAGGATCACGGCTGGGTCGCTCGTAAAGACGTACGGGATAGCTGAAGTTCCAGCTAG
>JBGTDE010000353.1:0-1919 GCA_041748475.1 Rubrobacteraceae bacterium
GCGGCTAGCTCGACTGGATCCCCGGCATCGCGCAAATCCTTGAACTGCGTGCCTTTGACGACACGGCCAGCATCCACGTCCAGACAAGGGATAATGCGGACCTTCAGTCCCATATTAGACGTAGGGAACTTTCGCGGTGCGGCACTCTTCGGCGATTCGCTCGTGCAGCGCATCGCCCGCGGGGAGCAGCACGGATCCCGTATCGCCCGTTCCGACGACCATCGAGCCGTCGCGGCCTTTCCAGTGCCGATGAACCGTGTACGCGGCCAGGGTCGCTTCGATCAGGCTGACCAACTTATCGAAGTCCGCGTGGGATAGCGTCGCGCTGACTTCGGTCTTTGAGAGATCCACGTTCTCCGACAGCGATAGATCCGCTGATAGGTTTCCAGTACGCAGCCTCAAACCCGGCGTATTCCAAAGAATATCCACGGCTCCCTTAATCGCCGCCGCCCGAGCCTCCTTATTCCCCTTCCGAAGTTTCGGCTCCGGCATGGCCCGCAAAGACTCCGAAAGGTCGTTACTCCCATTCCCGTTCCCTCGCTCCAGAGACAGCACTTTCAGCGTCGCGGAAGAGTCGACCTCGGTGACTACCCACTGTCCCCGATCCCTTGGAAACGGATAGTCCGTGTACTGTATCCCGACTTCTTCGAGTTCCTGTAGGAAGTCCTCGGACTGAATCGTCCCATCAAACTGATTTCGGCTGGCGGAGTGGGCTGGGAGCGCAGCCTTGGCCAGCACCCGATGCACGAGGCGGGTTCCACGCTCATTCGGTATCGCCAGCGGCGCGTCGGCCCCAACGACCACGCCACGTCGATCCGCCGTGTAGCCTTCGGCGGTGCGAGCGAGCTCCTCCGCGCTACCGGCAAATGAGTTGGAGATAATGCTCCCTCGTTCATCCAGAACCACCAGACACGACTGTTTCTCAGCGGCTTCGCCTGGTCTCCAGGCAAGCGCGCATCCTATGAACCTCAAATTTCAGACCTCCTGTCGCCTTTCGACCCGGCTCCGGACACGACATCCGCGACCTCCGCGCAGACCTCGCGACACACCGACTCATCCATATGCTCCACCATTACCCGCACCACAGGCTCCGTTCCACTCGGTCGCAGTAGTATGCGCCCCTCGCCACCGAGCCTCTTCTCGGCTTCAGCGACCGCTTGCTCGACTGGCTCTAGACCAGCTACGGACTTAGCCGCGCCCGCTTCCTCGACGCGAACGTTGATGAGAGTCTGAGGATATACCTCCATTACCCGCGCAAGCTCCGATAGCGGCTTCCCGCTCCGAACCATCACGTCGAGCACCGCCAGAGCCGTCATCAACCCGTCTCCAGTCGCAACGTACTCGGACAGTATGACATGTCCCGACTGCTCCCCGCCGACCGCCGCCCCGAGTCGCGTCATGGCCTCCGCCACGTACTTGTCACCGACCGCTGTTACCTCGTAGGGTATCTCCAGACCGTCCATCGCCTTGAAAAACCCGAGATTGCTCATCACCGTGACCACCACACCACCGGCTAGGCTATCTCGCTGCATAAGATCCCGTGCGAGGATCGCGATGATCTTGTCTCCATCGACAACACGGCCCGTCTCGTCCATCGCCAACACTCTGTCAGCATCCCCATCGAACGCAAACGCGACATCGTGCCCGGCCACGTCCAACTTCTCGACATGCGTGGACCCACAACCCTCGTTGATGTTAGTCCCCGTCGGCTGAACCCCGGAGAGCGACACATTCGCGCCCAACGCCTCGAACGCCATCGGTGCTGCTTCGTAAGCGGCACCATTCGCGCAGTCCAGGAGAATTTTCATACCCCCTGCCTGCGGACGTAGCCGATCCAGAACGCTCTCCGCGTAGAGCCTCGCCGCTTCGGGGAGTGTTTCAACATCTCCGACACCGTCGCCGATTGGTCGGTCGAAATC
>JBGTDE010000354.1:0-7899 GCA_041748475.1 Rubrobacteraceae bacterium
CAAGCATACGTGCGTCCCCGCGATAGCCGTAACCGCCCACGGATACGTCCACCCGTTGCAATGGAACATCGGCAGCGTCCAAAGGTATTTGGTCTCGTAGTTCATACCGATCTCGATGACGTTCCCGAGCGCACTCAAATACGACCCACGATGCGTATACATCACGCCCTTGGGCCTGCCCGTCGTCCCGGAAGTGTAGTTGATGGAGATGACCTCCTCCTCGTCCTCCAACCAACTCTCGACCGGCTCGGGGGAACCGCCCGCTAGATAATCCTCGTAGGGGTCTCCACTCTCGCCCGTGTCATCTATACGAACGGTCTCGATGCCTTCGACGCCCTCTAGCAGCTTCTCCAACTCGGCGTCCACAAACACCAGCTTGGACTTGGAGTGCTCCACGATGTACTTGACTTCGTCTTTGCCGAGGCGTGTGTTTACGGCGACGAGCACCATCCCGGCGGCGGGGACGGCGAAGTGGGCTTCGAGCATCGGGGGGATGTTGAAGCAGAGAAAAGCCACCCGGTCACCCTTCTCCAGTCCCGATTCCCGCAGCCGGGACGAGAGACGGTTTACTCTTTCCTCCAACTCGCGGTACGAGTAACGGCGGTCGCCGTGGACCGCGGCCGTTTTGTCCGGGAACATGTACGCGCTACGGCGCAGAAAGATGTCCGGGGTAAGTTCGCTGCGGTAGACCTTTTCGCTCATTTGATTCTCCTTTCCTCTGTCCTTGGGGAGAAGTATAAAGGCGTGGCGTATGCTCGTGCTACCAGGATGGATCAGAGAAAGGGATTCTCTACTTGCATTCCGTCGATAATTTGGCCGTGCTGCAAGTCTTCGGTCAGAAGTGTGTCCGCCCGGCCTCTTGGCGCCTGGAGTTGTGCACCGGGTAAGATGACGGCTAGGCGAAGAAGGGAGTGCGGGTGGAATATCGCAGGTTGGGACGTATAGGTCGGGAAAACTCGGTACTCGTGTTCGGGGGCGCGGGTCTCTCGGAGGTGAGTGAGAGCGAAGCGGATAGTGCGATCCAGCAAGCGCTCGACGCGGGCGTTACCCATTTCGATACAGCCGCCGATTACGGTGACTCAGAGCTTCACTATGGACGCTGGATGCCGGATATCAGGAAGGAGATCTTCCTCTCCACCAAGACCGGACTGCGCGAGAAAGAGGCCGCAAGGCGCCAGATCGAAGCCTCCCTCGAACGCCTGCGAGTGGATAACGTGGACCTTCTGCAACTCCACGCCGTTGGCGACCTCGAAGACCTGGACCGCGTTACCGGCGCCGGTGGTTGTCTCGAAGCCGCAATCGAAGCCAGAAACGAAGGGCTCGTCGGAGCCATCGGCATTACGGGCCACGGCCACGAAGCCCCGGCGGTCCACCTCGAAGCGCTCCGGCGGTACCCTTTCGAGACGGTGCTGACACCCTGGAACTACATCCTCGCGACCGACGAAGGCTATCGGGCGGACTTCGAGGCGCTGGCAGAGGAGATCGAGCATCAAGATGCGGGGCTTATGACCATAAAGACCATCTCACGGCGCAACTGGCCGGAGGGTGACCCGACCGGGGATCAGAAATACGCTACGTGGTACGAGCCATTCGACGAGCAGCGTTACGTGGACGCGGCGGTTTCGTGGGTTTTGTCGTACGAGGAGATCACCGGCATCGCGGTCGTCGGAGATGTGAGTCTGATGCCGTTGATGCTCGAAGCCGAGGGACGCCGAATGTCCCGCGAAGAGGCTGCGGAAGTTCTGTCGGACGCTCCAAACTACTCCTCTCCGTTCATCTCGGTGCCGTTCTGAGCGAGAATCTCGATGGTCGAGTTGGTATCTTGCTGCGTCGATCCGCGAGTCGTTGGGTAGACTAATACACTCGAATGCGACCATTTGGAAAGGACTTTCTGTGCAGAACGTGAAATTTGGCAAGACGGGTATGGAGATCACACCGATAGGTTTTGGTAGCTGGGCCATTGGGGGTAGTGGATGGGCCGCCGCGTGGGGGCCGCAGGATGACGATGAAGCTGTTGGAGCGATACAGCGTTCCGTGGAAGTCGGTATCAACTGGATCGATACCGCCGCTGTCTACGGTCTCGGACACTCCGAGGAGTTGGTCGCCCAGGCGCTAAAGAACGTGCCAGGGGCCGACCGTCCCTACGTTTTCACTAAGTGTGCTCTCGCGTGGGATGAGAACGGCGACATCATCAACCGGCTCAAGAAGGATTCCGTAAAGCAGGAATGCGAAGATTCTTTGAGGAGGTTGCAGGTAGATGAGATCGACCTGTACCAGATCCACTGGCCCAACCCCGACGAGGATATCGAAGAGGGTTGGCAGGCGATGGCCGAGCTCAAGGAGGAAGGCAAAGTCCGCCATATTGGTGTCTCCAACTTCGATGTCTCGCAGATGAAGCGTCTCCAAAGCATAGCTCCCGTCGAGACCTTGCAGCCACCATACTCCATGCTCAAGCGCGAGGTAGAGGCGGAGATCCTGCCGTATTGCGAAGAGAACGATATCGGTGTGATCGTCTATTCTCCCATGCGGAGCGGACTTCTCACGGGCAAGATGACCCCGGAGCGCATCCAGAACTTACCGTCCGACGATTGGCGGCGCAACGCCGACGATTTCCAGGAGCCAAAGCTCTCCAAAAACATGGAAGTCGTGGAGCTTCTCACGGAGATCGGGGCGCGGCACGATAAATCCCCGGCGGAGGTCGCCATCGCCTGGACGATGCGGCTCTCTTCGGTTACGGCGGCTATCGTGGGTGGCCGAAGGCCGGATCAGGTCGACGGCACTGTCGGTGCCGCGGACTTCCGACTCTCGGAAGACGAAATAGGAGAGATAGAAGCCGCACTCCCACAGTAATCACTGATGGTTTACGGTAAAAGGAGTCGCCCTAAGGTGGCTCCTTTTCTCTCGAGCTTACCGTTGCGGAAGGGTCGCGAGGGTAACCTCCGATCCCTCAGACGCCGAGGCGTAACAAGCATCAATAACTCGGGCCCTCGTAAGTCCTTCCTGACCACGCTCCCGCGAAGGGTCGCCGCTTCTGACGGTATCCAAGAAGTCCCGAACGACAGCGAAGTGTCCTTCTCCGCGAGAGAGTTGAGGAGAGACTTCGGCGGGGACCCCGGCTACGTCGGTGAAGATTCGTAGGGTATCCTCCCAGTTGTAGTGCTTTACCCGGATCTCCGCCCCGCCTTCCGTGCCGTAGAGCGTGATCCCGAAGTCATCTCCCGCGCTGCCATGCACCGCCCAACTCGCCTCTAGCAGCAGGGTAGCGCCGCCTTCTAACCGGATAAAGGCTGTTGCGAGATCCTCGACTTCGTAGGTGGTTCCGACCACGGTTTTATCGAGATCGTCGAGTTCGCTGCGAGCTCCAAGGCCTGTCGGGCCAAGCTCCGAGTATGTCGCGGCGCTCACGGTTTTGACCTCCGGTTCGCCGAGAAGATACAGTGCGAGATCCAGGACATGAACCCCAAGGTCGATCAGCGGCCCTCCGCCAGCCATCTCCTTGTTGGTAAACCAACTCCCCATCCCAGGAATGCCACGACGGCGCATCCAACCGGCCTTTACGTGGTAGACGCGCCCGAGGTCGCCGTTGTCCACGTAGTGCTTGAGCACGCTAATATCGCCTCGTTCTCGATGATTGAAAGCCACCCGCAAGACCTTGCCAGCCTTGCGAGCCGCCTCGGAGATCTCCGAGGCCTCTGCTCCCGAACGTGCCAGCGGCTTCTCACAGAGGACGTGTTTACCGCTTTCGAGTGCGGCGATAGCGATGGGCGCGTGCAGGTGGTTCGGTGTGCAGACGCTAACGATGTCCAGGTCGTCACGGGCGACGAGATCCTCCCAACTATCGTACAGGTTTGGAACGCCGTAGGTCTCCCCAAGCAACCGCAGCTTCTCCGCCTCTTTGCCAGCCAGTGCCACAGCTTCGACACCCGGCTGCAAGAGGTAGTTCTTCAGGTGCGTATCTCCCGCGAAGCCGAGGCCAACGACACCGACGCGCAACGCTTCCGGGACGCTAGTGTTCTCTGACAAAGTTCTCCTATCTCTGTTCTATCGGCTGTGTATTTCCATGCTGCGCTGGTGCTCCAAGCGTTGGAGCGGCCCAGTGTACGGCGTTTTTTATGACGCGGCGGATGTCGGGGTGGTGGTACGAAGGGTTGCTCTCGTGGCCGGGCCGGAAATAGAAGACGCGTCCCCGTCCTCGGGTGTAGCAGCATCCGCTACGGAAGACCTCTCCGCCCGCGAACCAGCTCACGAAGATCAACTCATCCGGCGGCGGTACATCGAAAGGTTCTCCGTACATCTCTTCTTCGAGTTCGATGTACTCGCCGATTCCCTCGGCTATGGGATGTCCGGGGGAGACGACCCACAGGCGTTCGCGGTCGTCGTGACGCCATTTCAGGTCGCAGCCCGTACCCATCAGTTTCTTGAAAACTTTCGAGAAGTGGGCGGAATGAAGTGCGATCAGTCCCATCCCATCCAGGACTCGTGCGTGGACCCGCTCGACCAGTTCGTCCGGCACTTCATCATGGGCTATGTGAGCCCACCACAGGAGAACGTCGGTGTTGTTCAAGATGTCTTCCGGGAGACCGTGATTCGGCGCGTCCAGCGTCGCGGTTCGTACCTCCACATCGTCGCTTCCTATCGCTTCGGCGAGTGTGCCGTGGATACCGTTCGGGTAGATTTTCGCGACGTTGGGATCTTCGCGTTCGTGGCGGTGCTCGTTCCAGATCGTCACCCTCAACTTGCCCATTCGTCACTCCCAAGCTTAGCTAACAACCAGCGGCAGATTAACAGAGAGCCCGACCCGGTTTCTTGCGATGTCTTCGCCCTTCGTATATCTTCGGGCATGTCGCGAAACTTCCGAGAAAGGGTGTTGATCCATGCGTTTCGATGAGGATTTTCTGTGGGGAACGGCGACCGCTTCTTATCAGATAGAGGGCGCCGTCGGCGAGGATGGGCGTGGGCCGTCCATCTGGGATACTTTCTCCCACACGCCGGGCAAAGTCCTGCACGGTGATACCGGAGACATCGCCTGCGACCACTATCATCGCCTCGAAGAAGACCTTGACCTGATGTCCGAACTCGGCCTCAAAGCGTACCGGTTCTCGGTTGCCTGGCCTCGAATTCAGCCGGACGGAAGTGGTGCTGTAAACCAGGCGGGGCTTGACTTTTACCGGCGGCTCGTGGATGGGCTGAAGGCTCGTTCCATCGAGCCGATGCTCACGCTCTACCACTGGGATCTTCCGCAGAAGCTCGAAGACCAGGGAGGTTGGACGAACCGGGAGACGAGCGAGCGTTTCGCTGAGTACGCAGGCATCGTCTACGATGCCTTGTCTGAGCACGTGAAGTTCTGGATCACACTGAACGAACCCTGGGTCGCCGCGTGGCTCGGCCACGGCTACGGCCTCCACGCTCCCGGTTACCGCGACGCGGCCAAAGCTCTCGCCGCTACCCACCACCTTTTGCTCGGCCACGGCCTTGCGATGCAGCGGATGCGTTCCGCCAGAGACGACAGCAGACTCGGCGTCACGTTCAATCTCCATCCAGCACTCCCCGGACGCGACCGCGAAGCCGACAGGGAAGCCGCCCGTCGCGTCGACGGTCAGGCGAATCGGCTGTACCTGGATCCCGTTTTCAAAGGAAGCTATCCAGAGGACATACTTTCCTTCTACAGAGAACGCGGCATTGAAGCACCATCGATACACGACGGAGACCTCGAATCCATCTCCGCGCCCATCGACTTCCTCGGTGTCAATTACTACTTCCGTCACACAATCCGGGACGCGCCGGAGGAAGAACCGTCGCAGGAACCCTTCTCCGACCTGAATGCCCGAGGCATCGTTCCACACGCCGCCGAGAAGACCGCAATGGGCTGGCCTGTCGACCCAGAAGGCTTAACAGAGATACTCGTGCGCGTAAAAGAGGAGTACGGGGACATCCCGATCTACATAACCGAAAACGGTCGCGCCGTCCACGACTACGTCGACCCTGAAGGCGGCGTGGACGACGAAGAACGCATCTCGTACCTGAATTCGCACTTTCGGGCGGCTCACGCCGCGATGGAGCAGGGTGTAGATCTCCGAGGTTATATGGTCTGGTCGTTTCTGGACAACTTCGAGTGGGCAGAAGGCTACTCTAAGAGGTTCGGGCTAGTGCACGTCGACTACGGGACGCAGCAGCGCATTCCCAAAGCGAGTGCGCGTTGGTACGCTGAGGTGATCCAGCGCAGAGGTTTGGAGACCGTTTAAGGGTTGAACTCGCGGGTTGCGTTTCACGGTCCCCGGTGCGGGCATCAGCTATCATCGAATGGAGAGCGCGAAAGATACAGAGGAGAATCATTGCATCCCGCAGGACAACACTACGCACCGGAAAATTCGTTTGAGTATTTGCCTTCGTCGCGGCGTGGTGGGCCGATAGAGGTACCGGCTACTTTAACGGAGCTTCGAACGGAGCCTAAAAAGTACGAGTACGTCATCCTAGGTGCGGGTTGTGCGGGCCTGAGCGTCTGTTACTACTTGCTGCAACAGGGTGTGACCGCTCCTATCTTGATCCTGGACCAGAAAGAACGCTTCCACGACGACCGGACGTGGTGTTTCTGGGATGTGGAGCCGACCCCGTTCTCGCATCTTGCGACGGGACGTTGGAACTCCTGGAGTATCGAAGGCGAGGGCCGTCACATCACCCAGACCAGCGAGCGCTATCCGTACCTGTGTCTGACGGCTGCGGATTTCTACCGCCACATCCTAGAAGCTATAGCCGAATATCCGAACGTGACGCTGCGTCTTGGAGAAGCTGCCGAAAGCTACAAGGAGCTAAATGACACGACCTACGTGGCGACTTCTCAGCGAGCATACGAGGCCCGTTATGTGCTTGATGGACGTGGTTTGCCGCCCGGCTCCCCGGTCTTCGAGGAGGCCAGGCGGGAGTCCGTTTGGGTTCCACAGCGTTTCGTGGGATTGCGATTGCGGGCAGCGAAGGATGTCTTTGATGCTGGATCTTGCAAGCTGATGGATTTCTCTGTTGGTCAGAGTAGAGGTCTGCGTTTCGTGTACGTGTTGCCTTTCAGTTCGCGAGAGGCTCTGGTCGAGAACGTGTATCTGAGCGAAGGGGAACTACCGCTTGAGGAGCATCGAGCGGAGATCCAGAATTACCTACGGAGCGTCTATGGACTGGATCCCTCGGAGTACATGATCGACGGCGAGGAGCGCGGCTACATCCCGATGACCGACCACAAGTTCTCCCGCAGGCTGGGCGAACGCACCTATGCCATCGGAATGCTCGGAGGTGAGTCCCGGCCTTCCACCGGCTACACGTTCCTGCGGATACAACGCTACTGCCGCGCCCTAGCGACGGCTCTGGCTGCTGGAAAAGAGCCCCCGACCGATGTTAGCCCGCGTCGCCTGAGTGTTCTGGATGCCGTGTTCTTGAGATTTATGCGTACGCACCCGGAGCGGTGTCCGGGGATCTACACGCGGATGTTCGCCGGAGTCCCGACCGATTCCCTGGTCCGATTTCTGACCGAGAAAAGCACACTCGCTGATGAGGCTAGCCTGATCGGGGCTTTACCCAAAACCCCGTTCGTGGGTGTAGCGGGACGTATGCTTTTAGAGGCTCGTCACGCAACCTAAACCGGTACCGGCTAAACCTTCGCGGGCCGCTCGGGCGAACTTGAGTAAATACATGCTCTGGCCCTCGCGAGTTGTCCTGGGATCTTTAGCTATCGCGTTCGCTCTTGGACTGGAGGTTCCGAAGTGGCTGGAGTATGGGCCGTTTCTGGCTAGCCTGGTATTTCTGGGTCTTCCTCACGGAGCCGTGGACCATCTGGTTCCGGATCGACTCTCAGGGCGCGTAACGACATCGCGCTCCGTAGCCGCCGTAATACTTCTATACATCGCTCTGGGAACT
>JBGTDE010000355.1:0-2735 GCA_041748475.1 Rubrobacteraceae bacterium
TCCAGATAGCGGGCCAACGGACGCGGCGCGGTCTCCGGCCAGAGGCCGATGTTCGGCGTGATCTTGAGCAGGACGTGATCCGCCGCGTACAGTATCCTCCGCCCCTCGTCATGCAACATAAGCTGATGATCCGCATGTCCCGGAGCGAGCAACACACGAACGGAACCGCCGCCGACATCAAGTTTCTCTCCGACCTGTAGCGGGGTCATCTCTTCAGGCAAGTCTAACCCCGAACGCAGAGCCTCCGCTGCAGCATTGGCTGTCTCACGGGGCATTCCGTGGCGGGACAGATGCTCGATGAACGGCTCCGGGCCGTCGCGTCGGGTCCAGATACGCTTGGAGAACTCGATCTCATCCTCCAGCATCATCACCGGCGCGCCGGAACGTTTTTGTAGCCAACGGGCCGCCCCGAGATGATCCGGATGAAAGTGCGTCACCACGATCCGCTCAATGTCCCGGTCGAGATCCAGGCCCAAAGTCGCAGCCGCCCTCCCCCACACCTCGTAAGTCTCCGGGTAATCAAAGCCAGCATCAACAACCGTCCAGCCGTCATCGCCCTGGATCAAATAAACCGAAATAAACCGCAGAGGCAGTGGAACCGGCAACTTCAATTGATAGATGCCCTCCGCGACAGAAGCGACCTCGCCAACGTCCTGAGTCCCAATCATGGCCGAAGCTACGGGATGAGTATCTTTAGGTTCTCTGTTCGATTTCACGAAGAGTGAGAGTAGCACATTTGCGTCGTCTGAAAGGATCTCCCTCTACACGAGTCGTCTTCTAGTCAGCCAATGTCCGGCGCAATTCTGAACGTAATTCTTCGAGCCTCTGGCGAAGGTCTTCAATCCCCTCGTTGGAGAGGCCCGTGGCACGCTCTATCGCCTTTGGTACATGCCGTGCCCGCTCCCGAAGTTCGTCCCCCTGCGGCGTGAGAGTTACCTCCACTTCACGCTCGTCTGAGGTTCGACGTTCCCGCCTGATCAGTCCTGCGATTTCGAGGCGTTTCAGAAGCGGCGACAGGGTACCGGAATCAAGCTCAAGAACGCGAGCGAGATCCTTGACCAACCGCGGCTCTTCGGACCAGAGAAGCAACATCACTAGATACTGCGGATAGGTCAACCCGATCCCTTCCAACAGTGGTCGATACACCGCCGTCATTGCTCGAGAAGCGGCATGTAGACCAAAGCAAAGCAAGGCGAGTTCCGAGTCAGAGGATTCGCCCCTGCCTTTTGACTGTGTTCTGCGAACATCACTCACTGTAGCGACCGTATACCACATCCGAAGAAGGCGACGCGAATGTACGAGACGCGCCGCCAGTTGAAGACCTGTCCTTACTTCGCGATGAAGTCGAGTAGTGCGCGATTGAACTGATCCGCGTGGGTGACATTGAAGCCGTGCGGCGCACCCTCGATCAACTCCAGCGTGCTTTCGGCGATCATCTCGTGCGAGCGCTTGCCACTGACCTCGAACGGCACGATACCGTCGGAGTCGCCGTGAATGACCAGCGTCGGAACGTCGATTTTAGCCAAATCATCGCGGAAGTCCGTGCGTCCGAACGCACTGATGCAATCCAGCGTCCCCTTCGGCGACGCGAAAGCCGCGATCTGACGATTGTATATCCGGTTGGGCTCGCTCACCAAGTCATCCTGTTCACCTGCGGTGAAGAAATTCTTTGTGAATTCTTCTAAGAAAGCGATTCGGTCACCTCGAACACCATCTTCGAACTGTTCGATCGTAGCATCGTCCAATCCACCGTCGGGATTGTCGTCACTCTGATAGAGATAAGGCGGCACTGCGGCGGCCAAAACAGCCCTAGACACACGAGCGCTTCCGTACTTGCCGATATACCGAACGACTTCTCCGCCACCCATCGAGAAACCAACCAACGTCACATCACTAAGATCCAGATGAGCTAGCAGCGCGTCGAGGTCCGCAGCGAAAGTGTCGTAATCGTACCCACTCCACGGCTGCGAGGAATTCCCAAACCCCCGACGGTCGTAAGTAATGACGCGATGCCCGGCCTCGATCAAAACCGGCACCTGGTTCTCCCAAGACCGACCACTCAACGGCCAACCGTGGATCAAAACAACCGGACTGCCGGAACCGTGATCCTCGTAGTACAACTCAACCGCTTCACTATTTTCATTTCCAACTCTCAACACCGCCACAGCAAAACCTCCTGCGTCAATACTCTCGTTTTCCTGACGTGCGCAATTATATTTTGCACAATTGAGTTAGTTGTGAGATGGATCACCTATCAGGATTGGATTCCGTCTGAGCATGTTGTCGGTGAGGTCGTTGGTGGATCGGAAATACGAAACCCTCCGATACAGGCGTTGTGCCGTACCGGAGGGTTTCGATTGTCGAATAGTTAGCGGCTAATTCTGCAAGTTCTCGAAGATACCCGCCGCTCCCATACCGCCACCGATGCACATGGTAACCATGCCGTACTTCGACTCGCGACGCTTCATCTCGCTCAGAAGCTGAACCGTGAGCTTCGTGCCGGTAGCACCCATCGGATGTCCGAGGGCTATTGCGCCGCCGTTGACGTTTGTCTTCTCGATATCCAGGCCGACCTCGCGCACAACGGCCAGGAACTGCGCCGCGAACGCCTCGTTGAACTCTACAAGGTCGATATCGTCAATGCTCAAACCGGCGATCTCAAGCGCCTTCGGAATAGCGACCATCGGCCCGACACCCATTACCTCCGGTCGCACGCCGCCAACCGCGAAACCCAT